>JABDNZ010000467.1 GCA_013043565.1 Gemmatimonadota bacterium
TTTGGTAGCTTATGAGTGCTATCTGAAAGCTCGCCACCACATTTGGAAAATGACTCAGGAGTCACTGAGGGAAGCCCTCGATCTCCTAGCGCGCGGTCTTGAGATCCGGCCTGAATCCGCTGAGCTCCATGCAACCAGAGCGGTTGTTAACTGCCAGTACCTAAACAGCATGACTAGAGGCTCGGTCCCATATCCCGAGTTGCTTGAGGAAGCGCAAGCCTGGGCATCGAAAGCACTTAGGCTGGACCCGGGTTCTTTGATGGCCCATTACTCTCAGGGTTTTGTTGATCTGTTCAGCGCTAGGCCTGCTGGCACGATGAGGCACTTGATCAAGGCGGTCGAGCTGAACCCGAACGATGCGGATGCCCTGAACGTCCTAGGATTTGTGCTGGTGATTGCCGGTCACAACCTAGATAAGGCAAGAGAGTTTCTGAAACGCGCTGCAGAAGTTGATCCTCTAAACCCGCTGAATTCCGAGGTCGGCCCGAGCTATTTTGCCTGGTTCTCTGGGGACTTCGAGGGGGTGCTCGACTTCTGGAAGACCTGGCGGAATGGGGAGGCCCCGCTGCACCGTTTCTATACCGGGTACTTTCATGCCGCCAACGGTGACGTGAATCAGGGGATTGAGCTGTTTGACAGGATTGCTCGAGACACACCGGAACACCCGGCCGCAACCGCAGGGAGATTCCTTCGCCATGCCCTGAGCGGGGAGCGTGAAGAGGCGCTGGCCACGGTGACCGCGGAGTTAGAGGAGGTGGCGTGGTGGGATGAATTCACCCCCGTGCTCATGGCCGACGGATATGCTCTCGTCGGCGAAAATGACAGAGCGTTCCATTGGGTGGGCCGGGCGATCGAGATGGGAATGTGCGATCCGGAATTCCTTGGCGAACACGAGCCCTTCCTCAGGAGATTGAGGGGGGACCCAGGCTTCGATTCGATCCTCGAAAAAGCCTGCAGGATGAGTAGTGATCTGGCAGACGAGGCCGAGAACCTCTGGGATTCTTAACCGGTTGACTCCTCTCGGGGGTAACGCCCGTTTCAAGCACGGGCCTCAGATCCGCGTTCGCGGGTGAACCGGGTGGCCTATCGGATGAACTCTGGCCCGGCCCTCCGGGATCTCGCCGGGCGAGAGTGGGTGGATTCTCCTGGTCATCTGGATCCCCGGCTCCGATCTTGAACCGAATGGTTCGTTACCCAGCTTTGGTTGCACTGAAGTAGCCCGACCTTTTGTCTCCGGTCGGGTCCTCTTGAAGCGAGCTCAGTCAAACCCTGGCTGTCGGGTGTCTCATCAATCGGCCGCTCTTGTTGCGGGTTGAGGTGAACAGCATCTTGGCCCAGAGGTCGGGGAGGTGTGGTGGGGAACCTCCACTCTCATCGAGGCTAGAACCGTGCCTGACCATCGGGAGGTAGGAGAACGAATCGGGACGGCGCTGGCCGATCGGTATCGCATGGAAGGGGAGATCGGGCAGGGCGGCATGGCGACAGTCTATCTCGCCCAGGATCTGAAGCATGAACGACGGGTGGCGCTGAAGGTCCTTCGTTCCGATTTGACTGCAGGGCTTGGCTCCGAGCGTTTCGTCCAGGAGATTGGGATTGCCGCGAAGCTCTCTCACCCCCACATCCTGCCCCTCTTCGACTCCGGTGAGGCAGACGGGCTTCTGTACTACGTAATGCCATTTGTAGATGGCGAATCACTGGGGGATCGGCTGGCCCGTGAGGGCCGGCTTCCCACCGAGGAGGCCATCCGCCTCACGGATCAGATCGCTTCGGCACTAGCCTATGCCCACGAGCGTGGCGTGGTGCATAGGGATATCAAGCCCGGCAATATCCTTCTGGCCGGAGACCAAGCTGTGGTCGCGGACTTCGGCATAGCCCGGGCGGTGGCCGAGGCCACCACGGATCGACTCACGGGCAGCGGGACCGTGGTTGGAACGCCGGCCTACATGGCCCCTGAGCAGGCTCTCGGTGACGGATCTTTGGACGGCCGGACCGACGTGTACGGGCTAGGGTGCGTGGTCTACGAGATGCTCACCGGCGAACCGCCTTTCAAGGGGAAGGACCCGGCCTCCCTCCTGGCTATGAGGCTTTCGGAGGAGGGAGTGAGCCTGCGGGACAGCGATCCGGCCATCCCCCTCTTCCTGGACCGGGCTGTGTCCCGAGCTCTGGCCACCGATCCGGACCAGCGCTTCCCAAGTGCAACGGATTTCGCAGAGGCCCTGACCACTGGTAGGGTGGTTCAGCAGGTTCGTCGGCGGACTCGGCGAACCGGCCTCGCATGGGTCGGCGGCATTGGGGGGCTGGCCCTGGTGGTTTGGCTGATATCACTCTGGCTTCAGGCCCCTCAGATGGGTAGCATCGCGGTTCTGCCATTCACCGACCTGACCGGAGATCCGGAGCAGGCCCACCTGGCCGCCGGTGTACACGAGGCCCTTATTGAGGAGCTCGGGCGCCTGGACCTCCAGGTAAAATCCCGAGCCACCATGGCTCGGTTCCGGGATTCGGACCGAGGAATCCCGGAGATCGCCCGGGAGCTGGGGGTGGACGGCATCATGGAAGGGTCGGTCCTGCGGGATGGGGACAGTCTCGCCATCTCGGCTCGCCTCTACGACCGCGACGAGGAGGAGGTCTGGGCCGGCTCCTTCGAAGGTGTTTTGCCGGACGTCGTGGCCCTGTATCGGGGGTTTTCCCTGGCCATTGCCGAGCGGATCCGGCTGAGCCTCAGCCCGGAGGACGAGGCCCGCCTCGAGCAAGAACCCGCGGTGAACCCCGCTGTCTATGAGCCCTACCTGCGGGGTAAGACGGTGCTCCAGACTGCAAGGACTCCGGAGGACTTCCAGCGAGCCATCGACTACTTCCATCAGGCCATCGCCGCGGACCCGACCGACGCTAGGGCGTTGGCGGGTTTGGCCGAATGTTATGTGACCCTGGGGCACAACACGCT
>JABDNZ010000233.1 GCA_013043565.1 Gemmatimonadota bacterium
CTTTGAGACCGGAGAATCCGTGAAGGTCACCGGAACCACCAAGGGCCGAGGCTTCCAGGGTGGGGTAAAACGCCACGGATTCGCTGGACGGCCCGCTACTCACGGCCACCCCATGTCCCGTACGGGAGGCTCTATGGGCCCCGGGACCGACCCCTCGAGGGTCATCAAGGGCAAGAAGCTTCCCGGGCAGATGGGGAACACCCGAAAGACCATCCGGAATGTCGAGGTGGTCAAAGTGGATCCGGAAAGGAACCTGCTCTTTTTAAAGGGCGGAGTTCCCGGGTCTCGCAACAGCTACGTCCTGATTACGAAGTGACGCATGTACAAGGCGACCTATTACAAAGCTGACGGCAAAAAGGGCCGGGCCCGGGCTTTACCGGACTGGCTCTTCGACGGCGTCGTGAACGAGGGGGTCCTTCACCAGGTGGTGAAGGCCTATCTGGCCAACCAACGCCAGGGCACAGCTGCGGCCAAGAACCGCTCCGCTGTCAGAGGCGGCGGCCGCAAACCCTTTCGGCAAAAGGGTACGGGCCGTGCTCGCCAAGGCACGATTCGGGCACCCCAGATGGAAGGGGGTGGTGTGGCGTTCCCTCCTATCCCCCACAGCTGGAACCAGAAGGTTCCGAAAAAAGTGAAGGGCCTCGCCCGTCGCTCGGCCTTCAATGCGAGGGCCGAAGAAGATCGGGTCGTCCTGGTGGACGCCCTTTCCTTCGACGCTCCCAAAACGGCCCAGCTGAGGGATTACTTGGGGTCCATCGAGGCTCCGGGGAAGGTGCTCATTCTGACCGAGGGCCAGAAAGAGAACGTCTACTTGTCCGCACGGAACCTCGTGGATGTGGAGGTCCGACCCTTCGGCGAGGAGTCCGCCTACGATGTTCTCTGGGCCACGACCGTGATCATCGAGCGGGGTGCGTTAGAGAACGCCGAGGAGAAGAAGGAGGCCCCCGATGCGTGACGGAGTCGACGTTCTCGTTCGGCCGGTGGTGACGGAAAAGTCCACCGAGCAGCTCGAAAACAGCAACGTCTACACGTTCATCGTGAACAGAGACGCCAACAAGCATGAGATCGCCCGGGCTATCGAGAAGACGTGGGACGTAACAGTCCTGGGCGTGAGGACCATGCGCTATTCCGGGAAGGCCAAGCGGTCGATTCTCGGACGGATTCATAAGAATTGGGCTCTGGGCCGTAGGCCATCGTTCAAAAAGGCGGTGGTCCAGCTGGCCGAGGGCGATCACATCGAGTTTTACGAGGTCGGTTGAGGATAACGCCATGCCTTTGAAGAAATTTAAGCCCGTGACCCCCGGATCCCGTTTCCGGTCCGTGACCTCCGGCGAGGTGCTCACCCGGAAAGGCCCGGAGAAGTCTCTGACGGAATCCCTTTCCGGGAGTGGTGGTCGGAATCATCACGGTCGGATCACCACCCGGCGACGGGGCGGCGGCCATAAACGCCGATACCGTCTGATCGACTTCAGGCGAGACAAGGTGGGAGTCGACGGCAGGGTGGCGGAGATCGAATACGATCCCAACCGCTCCGCCAACATCGCCCTGATTTTCTACGAGGATGGGGAAAAGCGGTACATCCTCCATCCGCGTGGGCTTCAGGTGGGCGACATCGTCCAGTCCGGACCCAAGGCCGACATTCGGCTGGGCAATTGTCTCCCCATGGAGAGGATCCCGCTGGGAACCGTCATCCATAACGTGGAGCTGAAGCCTGGGAAGGGCGGCCAGATGGCACGCTCGGCCGGGGCCGGCGTTCAGCTGGTAGCCAAGGAAGGGGATTTTGTGACCCTTCGGCTTCCCTCCACGGAGGTCCGGAGGATCCGGAAGGAATGTGTTGCTACCATCGGCCAGGTCGGAAATATCGACCACAACCTCCAGACCATCGGAAAGGCAGGAGCCAACCGGTGGAGAGGGAAGCGCCCGAAGGTTCGGGGTGTGGCCATGAACCCGGTGGATCACCCTCTGGGTGGTGGTGAGGGCCGTGCTTCGGGTGGACGTCCCCCCGTGTCCCCCTGGGGGAAGCGGGAAGGGAAGAAGACCCGGAACAAGAAAAAGGAATCGAGCAAGTACATCGTCCGTGGACGGAAACGGGGCAAGGCCACCCGGTCCTGATGACGGGGAACGACGCCCTCATGTGCAGAGAGGTCAGAAGAAATGCCGCGTAGCGTAAAGAAGGGGCCCTTCATCGAGCCGAGGCTCATGAGCCGAGTAGAGGAGATGAACAGCCGGAACGAGAAAAAGGTCATCAAGACCTGGTCTCGCCGGTCGACGATCTCTCCGGATTTTGTCGGGCACACGGTAGCCGTCCACAACGGAAACAAGTTCATCCCTGTTTACATCACGGAGAACATGGTGGGCCACAAGCTGGGCGAGTTCGCTCCGACGAGACTCTTCAGGGGTCACGGGGGCAAGCTGGCCGACAAGCGGTCCAGCGCCAGGTAAACGGGGGTCGGAGAGTCGATGATGGAAGCCAAGTCGATTGCTAAAGACATCAGCATGAGCCCGAGGAAGGTTCGCCTTGTCGTGGACCAGATCCGGGGGCGTTCGGTGAACGAGGCCTACGCCATTCTCCAGTATTCGAAGAAGGCTGCCGCCGAGCCGGTATCAAAAACCCTTCGCTCAGCAGTGGCAAATGCCCAGTACCGAGCCCAGGAGGATGGAGACGTCCTGGACGTGGACACCCTCCTCGTGAGGGAAGCCTTCGTTGATGAGGGCCCCACGCTCCGCCGTTGGCGGGCGAGGGCCATGGGGCGGGCTTCGCCGATTCGGAAACGAACCAGCCACATCACCGTGATCGTGGATACCAAGGAGTAACCCTGGATGGGACAGAAGACGCACCCCCACGGATTCCGCTTGGGAATCGTCAAGGACTGGAAGTCTCGCTGGTATGCGGAGCGTGATTTCCCCCGCCTCCTCAAAGAGGACGAGACGATCCGGAAGTACCTGCATCGCAGGTTGAACCACGCGGCGCTTTCCAAGGTGGAGATCGAGCGGAAGCCCTCGAAGATCGTGGTGACCCTCCACACGGCCCGGCCCGGTGTTGTGA
>JABDNZ010000475.1 GCA_013043565.1 Gemmatimonadota bacterium
AGGCTACTGGAAGAACGTGGGCGAGGCGGGATCAAACTCGGGGATTTGGTCGAGGTCGTCGGGAGAGGAAGAGGGGGTCCGGGAGCCTGGGCGGCGAGGGCGTTATCCTCCTGGGCCCGGGTTTCCTCGGAAAAGGAGGCCGTACCATACCTTGCTGCTTGGAAAGGTCACTTTTTCGCGCAGGCGGCCGCCCGCTATCTCACGGCCCGGACGCTCCATGCGAACGTCGGGGTGAGCTGGCGAGTGCGCCGACTGGGGGTCGGCGTCACTTCGAAGTACTGAATCGAGAGATCCTCTCCGAAGCGCCGTAGTGAACGGAGGATGCTGGAGGTTTCGGCGTCGCTTCCAGTGTTGTAATCAATCTCTTCGCGAAGGGTCGAGTCGGACAGGGTTAAGAAACGGGCACGGGTGATCGAGAAAGAACTTGGCATGGAATTGTCTCCAATGGGGGCGGCCAGTGAGAAGGGCCGCTCCCGGAATCTAGCGGCAGTGGGAGCGCACTCCCATGCTGCGACGGCAAGACGGCCTTTAGCTGAAACCGCTTTTTCCGTATCACTCGGTGTCGGGCCCCCCCGGACCTCAAAGAATAAAAAGGCCGCCCCGAAGAATCGGGACGGCCTTTTTTTTCCTGCGCCAGTCTGCCCTAAAAGCTAGACCGAGACCACGTTCTCCGCAGCGGGCCCCTTGGCGCCCTCCACGATGTCGAACTCAACTCGGCCTCCTTCAGGGAGAGTCTTGAAACCCTCTGCCTGAATCGCGCTGTGGTGGACGAAGCAGTCCTTGCTCCCGTCCTCCGGCGTGATGAAGCCAAAGCCTTTTTGATCGTTGAACCACTTTACTGTTCCACTGGTACGCATCGTTGCGCTCCTATGGTTGTGCGAGTCGGAGCCACGATGAGACGTACTTACCGACCTGCCGTTCATGCGCGGCAACTCCGCGCTTGATGTGACCGTCGTGGTCACAAGAAAAAAGCGGGAATCTCCAAGAACGAGACCCCCGCCCTCATCATTTAGTCCGCGCCCCAGCTTGGACGCGACGAAAGAACGTTCGCCGGATCTGCCCTGTCCGTCAAGTGCCGCATGGTGGTTTCGGCGCTGAACAGGATGAGATGAAAGGGGGTCGGGAGACGCTTCCCACCACGGGAACCAGTGTTTCCGTTAGATTCAAGGTGCCGTGACAACTCACCTCTCCAAATCCCGGTTCGCCTCAGGGCTTCAATGCCAGAAGCTCCTATGGTGGATGACTCATGAGCCCGATGCCCAGGAACTCGTGCCGGATCCGGCTGCAGAGTTCTTCATGGACCAACGGGTTCGGGTGACCGATGCAGCAAGGGCTCTCTTCCCCGACGGTACCCTCATCGATCTTCCACACGATCAGGTGCAGGAGCGACTGCGGGCCACTCAAGTAGCCTTGGCCCGGGGTGACCCTGCTATCTTCGAGGCCACGTTTTCCGAGGACGGGATCGTGGTCGTTATCGACATCCTGGCTCTGGAAGACCGCAGTTACACTCTTATCGAGGTGGAGTCCTCCACATCCATCAACGACCATCACTTGTTGGATGCCGCATTCAAGGCCTATGTGCTGCGCCGGGTCGGAATTGAGGTGGACGCGGTGGAGATCATGCACCTGAACGAGGAATGCCGATCTCCTGACCTGAGCGAGTTGTTCGTGAGAGAGGCGATTTCCGGCCGGGTCCGGCACCTATTCTCGCAGGTCTCCCAGCTCATAACCGACCAGAACACAATGCTGGCGGGCACCCTCCCGGCGGTGGAAGTTGGAAAGCATTGTAACGAGCCTCGAGAGTGCCCCTTCAAGACCCGGTGTTGGCCCGTTCTTCCCCTCCACCACGTAGAGACTTTTTACGGGCTCCGGCAGGAGAGGTCGGCGGAGCTCGGGGCTCAAGGACTGGTGTTGGTGGAAGATGTCCCGGAAACCTTCCCGTTGACCGTCATCCAACAACGCCAACAGCGGTCCGTTACCCAGGGCGAGCTCCAGGTGGATGGGGACCTGGGCGTGGCCCTAGCCCCGCTTGACGGGCGCGTGGCTTTCCTTGCCTTCGAGGCAGTCGGTTTGGCCGTGCCCGTTTGGGAGGGATTGGGTCCCTGGCATCCTCATCCGGTCCAGTTTAGTTGCCACATCGCCTCGCCGGAGGAGGATCTGAGGCAGGTAGAGTGGTTGGCTGAGGGTTCCGACGACCCCAGGCCGGGCATGGCCCGGGCTTTGGTGGAAACCCTTGAACATGTGGATGTTGTGGTGGTTTACGACAAGGCGTTCGAAAAAGAGTGCTTGGACTTGATCGCTGCTGGCGCGCCAGACTACGCGAAGGCGGTCGAGGCCATGAAATCCAAACTCCACGACCTTCTCCCGGTTGTCAGAAACCACGTGTACCACCGGGACTTCCTCGGAAGTTTCAGCCGGACGGCCGTGAGTTCGGCCCTGGTTCCCGATCTCCGCCGCGAATCTCCAGAGGTCTTTCAGGAGCAGACCACCGAAACCCTGCTCAATCGCCTGCTTTTTTCGGGAGAGCCCATGGAGCCCGCTGAGCGGGAGGTCGTTCGTCGAAGCCTCCTCGCCAATTGCGCCTTTGAGAGCCTGGCGCTGGTGCGCCTGACGGAGCGCCTCGATGATCTGGCAAAGACTCCCGACTAGGGGTAGCGGTAGACCAGAGAGTTGATGTTCATTCCGGCCCCGACAGAGGCGAACACCACGAGATCCCCCGAGAAGAAACCCTGGCCCTCGAGAGTATCCCGGCGCATCAGATCGAACAGTGTCGGGAGAGTGGCTACCGAACTGTTGCCCAGCCAAGAGATCGTCATGGGCATGATTCGCTCCGGGATCTCCTCCACTTCATACAAACGAAAGAGGCGCTCCAGGATGGCCTGGTCCATCTTGGCGTTCGCCTGATGCAACAACACTTTTGCTACGTCCGTCAGGGTCAGCCCGGCCCGGTTCAGACTGTCCCGAACCGCTCCTGGCACGGTCTTGATAGCGTATGAGTACAGTTTCCTCCCGTACATCTTCAGAAAAAGCCGGTCATCCGGATGTCCCGGATCATAGGAGGGCCCCATCCAAAGGAGCCTGGCATGCTCGAGGGTGTCCGATCGAGTGGCATGGCTGAGGATGCCTACAGGTTCTTCACTGTCCGTCGCCTCCAACACTACTGCTCCTGCGCCGTCAGCGTAGATCATGCTGTCCCGGTCATGTGGATCTGACACCCTTGAGAGGGTTTCCGCACCAACGATCAGAGCCCTGTTGGAGTCCCCGGATCGCAGGAAGTAGTCGGCCTGGATCACAGCCTGTAACCACCCGGGGCACCCGAAGGGCAGGTCGTAGGCGACGCAAGACGGGTTCTGGATTCCAAGCCTCTCTTTGACCCGGGCAGCCAGAGTAGGGCAGAAGTCCAGGCGCAAATTGTCGGCTCGAACGTCCCCGAAATTGTGAGCGACGATGATATAGTCCAGGGTCTCGGGGTCGATGTCGGCATCCGCCAACGCCAGTGCAGCAGCTTCAAATCCAAGGTCCGATGCTGTCAGGTCATCGGTGGAATAGCGCCGCTCCGAGATCTCCGTGATTTCCCGGAATTTGGAGACGACACGTGGGTTATCAGTCGGATCGAGCGGCTGACCATAATCCAGGAAGAACTCGTGCCCGATGAAGTCCTCGTTCTTGATCGTCCGAGTCGGGAGAAAGCTCCCGCTGCCGGTGAATACCGAAAACCTTTGTCGATCCATGTTCCTGGTCTGGTGGCTGAGTGTTCTTTTTCCGGCCCACTTTAAGGAAGGAAGGTACGGAATGTCCAGGCTCCAGCGGGGA
>JABDNZ010000476.1 GCA_013043565.1 Gemmatimonadota bacterium
GGGCTACTCAGCCAGGGTGGTCGATTTGGCCCGCTACGTCGGCGATCGCCTGTAAAAAGCTGGCTGGCGGCGGGCCTCGGTTCCCTGTAAGAGACAGCGGTGGGTGCCGTATAAAGCTGTGATGAAGATCAGGGAAGAGGTGAAAGAGCCTTCGAGTAGGAAAGCTGAGCTTCGGGCCGATTCCGGTCTGCCACCGGATTTTTCCGAGTGGTTCCGGGATCACCAGCCGACCGTGTACCGGTACGTCCGTTTCCGGATAGCAAACCGGGAGGCAGCCGAGGACGTCACTTCTCAGGTCTTCATGAAGGCCTTGAAGGCCCTGGACCGGTACGATCCAAACCGGGCGGCTCCTCGGACGTGGCTCCTTCGGATTGCCCGGAATGCAGTGACCGACCACCTCCGGTCCCTCAAGCGGCGTTCGTCCCTCCACGTTTCCCTGGATCGGGTGCCGGACCTGGTAGCGGACGTACCGAGTCCGGAAGAACGGGTGCTCCGGGAAGAACGGATCGAGCTCCTGCTGAACGCTAGTCGGGAACTGAAACCTGCCGATCAGGAGATCCTCTCCCTCAGGTACGGCGCCGGGCTGGGAAATCGGGAGATTGCGGATGCGCTGAAGGTTTCGGGGAATGCCGTGGCCGTCCGCCTCCACAGGGCTCTGGCCCGTCTCAAGACCGTGGTCGAAAACCAACGAAGGATTAAGGAAGAACGATAGATGACGAAACCTAACGACCCTCCCGACAGGGACTTCAGGGCGACGCTTCCTGCCGATTTGCAGGCCCTCGACAGGGAACTGTCGGGGATTCGAATCGAGGAACGGCCGTCGTTCGGGCCCGAGCTGGAAGGGGAGCTGGCCGAAGCCTGGAAGGTCCATCAGGCTTCCCGGACCAAAGCTCGCCCCGCCTGGAGGCGAACCCTCCTGGCCGCGGCCATTGCCGGCCTCATGATCGCCGGTGTGTCCGTGCCGGGGGCCAGGGCGGCCGTTCTGGAGCTGGTCCGGACCGTGGCAGAGGAAGCGTTTCCCGGCTTCTTCGCTGCGGAGGAGCAGGCGGAGATCCAACTTCCGGAGATTCGGGTCCAGGAAGAGCCGGTAACGGCGCCTACCTCGGAGGTGGTTCTCTCCACCGCCGATGTCTCCGACGAGCCGGCACCGGCTCCCGTGGAGTTCCCGACTTTGCCGGAGGTCGAGGTGACCCTTCCCGAGCTCATCTCGAGGCAGGAAGCCGAAGAGATCGTTGCGTCGGAGTATCCCGAGGAGCTTAAGCGGGCGGGTGTGGAGGGGTCGGTAGAGCTGCAGTTCTGGGTCGACGAACTGGGTCGGCCCGATAACATCGGTTTCAAGAACGGATCGACGAACAACCAGCTGAATTTCGCCGCCATGAGGGCTGCTCGGGGGTTCAGGTTCCGTCCGGCCACGAGGAATGGGGTGGCGGTTGGAACCTGGGTGAGGGTTACGGTTCACTTCTATGCGATGACGGGGACGGGGTTCATCGGGTCCGACACCACCAGCCCGGGGGGCTGACCCCCTCATCTTCCAGGGCGATTGCCCCTTCGGTCTCCCGTTGTGAGGCCGGAGGGGCTTTTCTATGTTTCCCGCTATTCTTCCGAGACGTCCAACCCATCGGAGCTGACCCGCCATGCAAGCCAAAACGGTCGTCGACCTCCCAGACCATCGGATCTCGGGATCCAGGATCCTGGTCCGGGTGGATTTTAACGTACCTCTCGACCCCGACCGCCGGATTACCGACGACATAAGGATCGTTCGGGCCCTTCCGACCCTCTCCTATCTCCTCGAACGTGGTGGTCGCCTCATCGTGACTTCCCATCTGGCCCGGCCAAAAGGAGTGGACCCGGCCTTCTCTCTCCGACCGGTGGCCGAACACCTGTCCGGCCTCCTGGACTTCCCGGTCCGATTCTGTCCTGAGTTGGTTGGCCCCGTCGCCCAAAAAGCCGTCAACGACCTGGACGATGGCCAGCTCCTGCTCCTGGAAAACACCCGGTTTCACGAGGGGGAGAAGAAAAACGACCCCGAGCTCTCCCGGGAGCTCGCCGACCTCTGCGACCTCTTCGTGAACGACGCGTTCGGGAGCGCGCACCGGGCCCACGCTTCCACCGTGGGGGCGGCAGAGGTCCTGAGAGAAAGAGGCCGGGAGGCCGTCGGCGGGTTCTTGATGGAAAAGGAGCTCCGGTACCTGGGGATGGCCCTCGAGGCCCCTGACCGGCCCTTCGCGGCCGTCCTGGGGGGAGCAAAAATCTCGGGGAAGATCGAGGTGATTCAAAGCCTCCTTCCGAAGGTCGACCGCCTCATCATCGGCGGTGCCATGGCCAACACGTTCTTCAAAGCCCTGGGGCTGGAAACCGGGAAGTCCCTCGTGGAAGAGGAGCGGGTCGAGTTGGCTCGGGAGACCCTGGAGGAAGCAGGAGAGAAGATCCTCCTTCCGGTGGACTGTGTGGTGGCCCCGGAAATCTCCGCGGGGGCGCCGACCCGGGAAGCGGAGAGGGCCGCGGTGGAGCCAGAGGAGATGATCGGAGACATCGGGAAGGGAAGCCGAGCCCTCTTCGCAGATGCTCTGGCCGGCGCCGGAACGGTCGTTTGGAACGGGCCCATGGGAGTCTTCGAGATGCCGCCCTTCGCAGGGGGGACTCTTGCTCTGGCCGAAGCCGTGGCGGTGGTTTCCGACCATGGCGGGACGACCATTGTGGGCGGCGGCGATTCCGCCTCGGCTGCGGAACAGGCAGGGGTAGCGGATCGCCTTTCACATGTGTCCACAGGAGGCGGAGCATCCTTGGAGTTTCTTTCGGGAGCGGTCCTGCCCGGCGTGGCAGCCCTGGACAAAAAGGAAGGGAGTTCATCGTGACGAGGAAGCCGGTCATTGCCGGGAATTGGAAGATGAACCTCACTCCGGACCAGGTTCGGGAGTTTTTTCAGGATTTCCGGCCTGATTTTGGTGCCCAACCCCCGCCCGAGATTCTGGTGTTTCCTCCGTCGGTCTCCCTTTTCGCGGCCCAGGTGGCTCTGCCGAAGGAGCCTGCGGTTTCGGTGGGGGTCCAAAACATCTACTGGGAGCCGTCCGGGGCCTTCACCGGGGAGATCTCGGGGCACATGGCCCGGGCGGCCGGGGCGACCCACACCCTCATCGGACATTCGGAACGCCGCCACATATTCGGGGAAACCGATGAGGACGTGGCCCTCAAGACGGCTGCGGCCTTTGGGGCCGACCTGGTTCCCGTTATCTGCGTGGGTGAAAAGCTGGATGAACGGAAGGCCGGCCGGCTGACGGACGTGATCCTGGGTCAGCTGGACGCGGTCCTGCCCATCCTGAAAGAGGCCCGGGATCGGGATTATCTTCTGGCCTACGAGCCTGTATGGGCCATTGGAACCGGGGAGACCGCAACTCCGGAGGACGCCTCGGAAGCCCATGCAATTCTTCGTGGCCGTTTGGTCGAGGGGTTGGGTGTGGAGGAGGGGGAGCGGCCACCGATCCTCTATGGAGGTAGCGTGAAGCCCGGGAATGCCGCGGAGCTCCTTCTGGCCCAGGAGGTGGGGGG
>JABDNZ010000480.1 GCA_013043565.1 Gemmatimonadota bacterium
ACCCGGACTACTGGGTGAGCGACTCTGGTTTCAGAAACCCGCTTCAAGTCACCCAAGCGAACCCCCAGCAGGCAGAGTTTCTTTGGGGCTCGCGGGTCCTAGTGGACTATACCGATGAACGGGGCCACGACCTCCAAGCTACGTTGGCTCTCCCCGCGGACTACGAAGCGGGCACCCGCTACCCCATGATCATCTATTTCTATGAAAAGATGAGCCAGCGTCACCACGAGTACTCCCGGCCGACCTACGACGACCGCCCTCATATGTCCACTTATGCCAGCAACGGCTATCTGGTCTTGATGCCAGATATCGTCTACGACATGGGCTACCCGGGGAGTTCGGCTCTGGACGACGTGGTGTCGGCAGCCCGAGCCGCCATCGATCAGGGGTACGCCGATCCCGACCGGATCTGTCTTCAGGGCCACAGTTGGGGAGGGTATGAGACCTCGTTTATCGTGACGCAAACAGACATGTTCGCATGTGTCGTGACTGGCGCACCTCTCACGAATCTCGTATCCATGCACAACATCCTGTATAACCAATCCGGAAGCCCCAATGCCAACCTCATTGAATGGGGGCAGGGGCGGATGGATGCGAGCCCGTTTCACGACCTGGAGCGCTACATCGCGGAATCTCCGGTTCACAACGTCCAGGGGATCACGACACCGTTCCTGATTCTGCACGGTACGGAGGACGGGGCGGTGGACTGGAATCAAGGATTGGAGTACTACATTGCGGCTCGCCGCATGGGGAAACAGGTCATTCTCCTTTCGTATCCGGGAGAACCACACCACTTGAGTCGGGAAGAAAACCAGAAGGACTTTCAGATCCGGATGAAACAGTACTTTGATCATTACTTGAAGGATGCGCCTGCCCCGACTTGGATGACCGACGGTGTTCCGTTTTTGGAGAAGGACCGGATTGGGCCAGCGGCTGGAGTGAAGAAGGGCGGTTCGCAGGAGTTCCGGCTCCCGGCGGGACACAAGGAGATGATGCGATGAGGCGATTCATGAGCGTTCTCAGCATTCCCCGTCACACTCTCGTGGGTGCCGGGTTGGCCCTGATCTTCCTGGGCCCCGTCCAGGCTCAGGTGGCCGCACCGCGTCCGGACCCCCAGGAGTATCCCCCAGGCCTCTACGCCGAGCTGAATACGCCAAAGGGAATGATCGTGATCTCGCTGGCTTTCGGCCGCGCTCCTATGACCGTGGCCAATTTTGTCGGGCTTGCGGAGGGGACGATCCGGAACCAGGCCCTCCCGGAGGGGACTCCCTTCTACGACGGAACCTTATTCCATCGGGTGGCGCCCGGTCACGTCATTCAGGCTGGGGTGCCGAATTCGGATATTGCCTCGACCCCCGGGTACAGCATCCCGAATGAGATCCATCCGAGTCTCCGGCACAACAAGGCCGGGATGGTTGGATTCGTAAACGGAGGCCCACACACAGGGAAGAGCCAATTCTATATCACCCTTGGGGACCGCTCCTATCTGGACGGGGACTACACCGTTTTCGGGGAGCTCTATGATGGAATGGATGTGGTCCGTGAGATTGTCCCGGGGGATCCGATTGAGACGGTCCGGATCGTAAGGGTTGGAGCGGCGGCCGGCGCATTCCGCCCCACTACGGAGTCTTTCCTGGAGATGAGGGACCTGGTGCGAGCCCGTGTGTTGGCGGAGGAGGAGGCTCAGCGTGCCGAAGACCTGGCCTTTCTGGAGAGTAGCTGGCCGCATGCGACCCCGACGGACGGTGGGTGGAGCCACGTCGTTCTCAGGCAGGGCCGTGGGAGGCCGCTGGCCGAAGGGGACACGGCCATGGTTCGCTATACGGGCCGGACCGCGCGAGGATTCTCGTTCGCCAGCACGGAAGCGGAGGGAGCGCCCGACTATTTCTGGCCCGGGACCATCGGCGGGCAAGTGTTCAGCTACGTGGTGGGGGAGAGCTCCCTCAATCCGGGTTTCGACCAAGCTGTTGCCGAGATGGCCCGCGGGGAAAAAAGGCTGGTGATTGTCCCAGCCGAACTGGGGTACGACCCGGTGGGTTTCTACGGGATCGAGCGTCGGCGCATACCGCGGTTCGTGATCCGACCACGGTCGATCCTCATCTACGAGGTGGAGGTTCTAGCCGGTTAGGGCCCCCGGGCACTGTCGTGGGGCGTGGCTATTCCGCTTTGAGGGCTCGAACAGGATCGATGCGGCTGGCCCTTCGTGCTGGGAGGTAGGAGGCCGCGAGAGCTATGGCCAGCAGAATGGCTGGGACCACCCCGAAAGTCACTGGGTCGATGGCGCCGACCCCGAAGAGGAGGCTCCGGAGCACCTGAGCTCCTGCAAAGGCTAAGGCAAGACCTACCAGGGCTCCCACCAGCGCCAGGATCATTCCCTCTCGAACAATCTCCCAGACAACCCGCCCTGGTTCTGCTCCCAAAGACATTCGAATCCCGACCTCGCGGCTCCTTCGAGCTACCGCATAGCTCACAATCCCATAAAGTCCGATGCTTGCGAGGCACAGCGCCACGACGGCGAAGAGAGAGGTCAGGATCGTACCCAGCCTTGCCGGGAAGAGCATGATGCCAAGGTGTTCGGCCATGGTCTTGTTTTCCACGACGAGCATCTCCGGATCCATGTCTCTGAGGACCCGGAACCCCACAGGAAGCACGTCCTCCGCCCTGCCTGGGGTCTGAATGACGGCCGTGAGGAATGAGGCGTATGTCTGGCTGTAGGCCCGGTAGATGAAGGGTCGGGGCGCCTCACCGATGGTTCTCACCTTGGTGGTCGCCGCCACACCCACCACAACCAATTCTTGGCCACTGAGTCGCCGGATCACCTTTCCGATAGGGTCCTCGTCCGGCCAGAACCTTTCCGACATTGCTTCGTTGATGATGACCACTCGAGTACCCTCCCCGACGTCGGTCTCTTGGAAGTTCCTGCCCTTCAGGATCGGGATTCCGGCGGCCTGGAAGAAAGATGAATTCGCCACCGCTTGATCGATCTCCCAAGCCGATCTCCCAGGAGGCGGCTCCACTCCATCGACGTTCACATCGAGGGTCTGAGTGGAGGTGGTGTTCATGTGGATGTTGCTGATGATGCCGGCGGCCGTCACTTCCGGGGCCGCTTGCAACCGGTCCAGATAGGTTCGAAGGAAGATTCGTCCTTCTTCGTCGTTGTACCGATCACCTGAAACAACAAATGTCAGGAGGGCCGTGGGATTCGTCCCGAAACCCGGGTCTTCGGATTGGAAGGCCTGAAAGCTCCTGAAGAAAAGCCCCGCGCTCACCAGAAGAACCAGAGACGCGGCGACCTGTCCGGACACCAGGAGATTGCGGAGGGTGAACCTTTTGGGTCGTCCGCCCCCGGTGCTTTCGTCTTTGAGGGTAGGTGCGACGTCAGGATTTGTGGACTGGAGGGCTGGGGCCAATCCGAAAAGGACTCCTGTCAGGGCGGTCACCCCAAGCCCGAAAAGGTAGGCTTTTCCCGTCATGCCGAGGTCAAGGCTAATCCCGCCCGGCAAGGGTAGTTCCAATCCGGCCAGGAGCTTCAACAACCAGATGGACACGCCGAGCCCCAGGACGCCGCCCATGGCTGCCAGGAGGGTGGTCTCGGTCAGCAGCTGCCGCACCAACGTACCTCTGCGGGCTCCCAGAGCGAGGCGCATGGCGATCTCCTTCTTCCGGTCGGTACCTCGAGCCAGAAGGAAGGAAGCGAGGTTGGCGCATGCGATGAGGAGCACCAACCCCACGAGGACCAATGCCAGCACCGAAGAGAGAACCAGGACCTTGTCGAAGGCCGGGTTCATGACCACGTCTTCCGAGGGCATGGCCAGGAATCCTCGGGTGTCGTCCCAAATGTCCGGGTATGTCTCGCGAAGGTTGGCTGCTACACCGGCGAGGACCACCTGCGCCCCTTCAATGGTGGCACCTTCCCGCAACCGGCCTTTGGCGAAGTAGGACTGGTT
>JABDNZ010000482.1 GCA_013043565.1 Gemmatimonadota bacterium
CCCCGGACCGTATCATTCCAGGTGAGGCACCGGCGGTGGCGGTTCGAAAGAAGCCCGACTCGTCCATCGTGGTCGGGGTCAAGCTTCTGAAAGAGGGTAGGGCGGACGCTTTTGTCAGCGCCGGATCCACAGGGGCGGTCATGGCTTCCAGTCTCCTTTTCCTCCGGACCCTACCCGGCGTCGACCGGCCGGCCGTGGGCACGGTCCTTCCGACGTCCCATAACCCGACACTCCTTCTGGATGCTGGCGCGAATATTGACTGCAAGCCCCATCATCTCCTGCAATTTGGTCACCTGGGACATATCTACGCACAGGACCTTCTGGGTGTGGACAACCCCAGGGTGGGTTTGTTGAACATCGGAGAAGAACCCGAAAAGGGGACCGAGCTTCTCGTGGAGTCCTATAAGCTCCTGGCCGCCTCCGAGTTGAACTTCATCGGGAACATCGAAGGCCGGGAGATCATCCGGGGCGGTTGTGATGTCTTGGTATGTGACGGCTTCAATGGGAACCTGATTCTGAAGTTCTACGAGTCCGTGGCCGAGTTCATCATCGGGATTTTGAAGAAAGAGCTGGAAGCCCATCACGCTGATGGTCTCGACCTGAACGAGATCTTCCGGTTCCTGGACTATGAGGAAGAGGGTGGCGCGCCGCTCCTCGGAGTGAACGGCGTCTCCATCATCATGCACGGGTCTTCTTCCCCGAAGGCCATTTCCAACGCCTTGGAGGTTGCGGCACGGGCTGTCGAATCTTCCATGGTGTCACACATGGCTGGCGAGCTGGCCAAAGGGACGGAGAACTAGAGGGCCGAATGGTCAAACACCCCAAACCCCTGGTGGAAATCGTCGGAACGGGCCGGTACGTACCTGACCGCGTCCTCACGAACGCGGACCTGGAAAAGATGGTCGAGACCAACGACGAGTGGATCGTTGAGCGGACCGGTATCCGGGAACGTCGCATTGCCCGGGACGATGAGGGAGCAGCCCAGATGGGAGCGGAGGCTGCGCGGAAAGCCATGGAAGAGGCCGGTGTCGAGCCGGGCGAGGTGGATATCCTCATCGTTTCCACGGCCACGCCGGACCGCTGGCTGCCGTCGACGGCCTGCGATCTCCAGGCCCTCCTGGGGGCCGGGAACGCCATGGCGTTCGACATTTGCGCCGCTTGTTCCGGTTGGCTGTACGGTCTGACGATGGCCGAGGGTTACCTGGCTGCGGGTCGAGGCGAGATCGCCTTGGTCGTGGCCGCCGAAAAGATGAGCTCCATCACGGATTGGGAAGATCGGGCCACCTGCGTGCTCTTCGGAGACGCCGCTGGTGCGGCGGTCCTGAAGAAGGCTACGGGCGACCGGGGAATTCTGTCCGCGCACCATAAGTCGGATGGGAACCTCGCCGACCTTCTCTACCGCCCGGGCGGTGGTGCAGCGATCCCCATGTCTGAAGAGGTCTTGGTAGACAAGGGGCACTTGGTGAAGATGTCTGGGCGGGAGGTCTTCAAGAATGCCGTCCGTTCCATGGCCGATGCTTCCGGGACGGCCCTCGAGAAGGCCGGGCTCACGGGAGACGATATCGACCTGCTGATACCCCACCAGGCGAACATCCGCATCATCAAGGCCACGGCCAAATACGCCGGAATCCCCATGGAGAAGGTTTACATCAACGTGGACCGGTTTGGAAACACCAGCTCCGCCGCCATTCCTGTGGCATTGGACGAGGCCAAGGAAGCCGGGATCGTGGGCCCCGGCACCGTGATTCTGACCGCGGCGTTCGGCGCCGGCTTCACCTGGTCCGGCATGACCATTCGCCTCTGATACCTGATACTGGCCATCATGTCTGTTGCTCTCCTTTTCCCTGGACAAGGGTCCCAGGCGGTGGGTATGGGCCGGGAGCTTTCCCTGGCCTTTTCTGCCGCTCGGGAGCTGTTCGAAGAAGCCGATGATATCCTGGGGTTCTCCCTGTCCCGTTTGGCGTGGGAAGGTCCCGAGGAAGAGTTGACGCTGACGAAGAACGCCCAACCTGCTCTTCTGGTCCATTCCATCGCCGCCCATCGTGTTGCCGAAGGAGAGCTGGGCCCGGTCACCATGGCCGCTGGCCACTCCCTCGGTGAGTTCTCGGCTCACGTGGCGGCCGGGACCCTGACGTTCAAGGAAGCGCTCGAGGCGGTCCGAGTCCGGGGGGAGCTCATGTTTGCGTCCGGGACGGAACGGCCGGGCACCATGGCAGCCGTACTGGGATTGGATGAAGAGGGCGTGGAGGCGATTTGCGCGGCCGTCGGGAGGGAGGGAAAGGTGTGTGTCCCGGCGAACTTCAACAGCCAGGGTCAGGTGGTGATCAGCGGGGATCTGGACGGGGTTGCGAGGGGAATGGAGTTGGCGAAGAATGCCGGCGCCAAAAGGGCCGTGTCCCTTACGGTTTCCGGGGCCTTTCACTCCCCCCTCATGGAACCCGCGGCCGAGGGATTGCGGGAAAAGCTGGATAAAATCAAGTTCTCGGATCCTGAATACCCCGTAATCTCCAACGTGACGGCTGAACCGGTTCGGATGGGGTCTTCTGCCAGAGACCTTCTTGTGGACCAGCTGACTTCTCCTGTCCGATGGAGGGCATCGGTGGAAAAGATGGTCGAGATGGGAGCAGCACGGTTTGTGGAGCTGGGCTCCGGCACGGTTCTGAGCGGGCTCAACAGACGAAACGCACGGGGCGTCCCCTGTCTCTCACTGGGGACCCCAGCCGATTTTGACGCCCTGGAGAAATGAGCCTATGACTGGGACTGGGAATCAGATGGAGCTCGAGGGTCAGGTCGCCCTCGTCACGGGAGGCGCCCGCGGGATCGGCCTCGCCGTCGCCGAAGCGCTGGCGGAGGCGGGGGCGAAGGTCGCAGTGGTGGACGTCGACGCGAAAGATTCTCAAAATGCGGCCGCCGGGTTGCCGGGGGCCGGTCATCAGGGTTACCTGGGAAACGTGACGGATGGAGAGGGCCTCCAGGCGGTATTGAAGCAGATCGAGGAAGACGTGGGGCCCGTGGAAATCCTGGTGAATAATGCGGGCATCACACGGGACAACCTCATTCTTCGGATGACCGAGGAAGAATGGGACCAGGTTCTGACGGTGAACCTGAAAGGGGCGTTCAACGCAACGAAGGCGGTGGCCCGGGGAATGATGAAGAGGCGATCCGGAGCCATCGTCAACATCGCTTCCGTGATCGGGTTGATGGGGAATGCAGGGCAGGCCAACTACGCGGCATCAAAAGCCGGGTTGATCGGCTTCACGAAGAGCATCGCCAGAGAATTTGCGTCGAGGGGCGTACGGTGTAATGCCATCGCCCCTGGCTTCATTCAAACTGCGATGACCGATAAACTCAGTCCCGAGATCGTCGACGGGTTGAAAGCTCAGATTCCCATGGGGAGCTTGGGTACACCCGAGGACGTCGCCAAAGTGGTCCGATTCCTGGCAGGGCCAGGTGCCGCGTACATTACCGGCCAAGTGATTGCTGTAGACGGCGGGATGGTCATGTGACCGCCTGCCAGATGGAATACAATTACAATTGAGAACCAAAAGGATCGTGGATCCGGTCTTCACTTCCAAAGGGGGGTATCATGGCGGATAGCGCCGAAGCCAAAGTCAAAGAGATCATCATCAACGAGTTGGGTGTGGACCCGGAAAAGGTCACCTCCGAAGCCTCATTCGTTGAGGACCTGGGAGCCGACTCGCTGGATACGGTCGAGCTGGTCATGGCGTTCGAGGAAGAGTTCGGAGTGGACATTCCCGATGAGGACGCCGAACAGATGCGCACCGTGGGTGACGCTATCTCCTATCTCCAGAAGCAAATGGATAACGCTTGATCCGGATCTCGCTGACCAACTGAACCGAAAGAGTGGGCTCTATATCGATGCATGATTACGGTAGAGAACACCGGGTCGTGGTTACCGGGGTTGGACTTCTAACGCCCGTGGGGAACGACCTGGAGTCCGCCTGGTCCAGCCTCCTCTCCGGAACGAGTGGAGCGGGACCCATTACCCAGTTCGATGCCACCGAGGAGTATGCCACTCGGATCGCTCATGAAGTGAAAGGGTTCGATCCGACCCAGTACATGGAACGCAAGCAGGTGAAGCGGAACGACCGGTTCGTTCAGTTCGCCGTAGCGGTAGCCGATGAGGCAATGGCATCCGCGGGTTTGGGGGATCCGGAGGCTCGAAAAGACCTTCGGCCCGAGCGTTTTGGGGTGATTTTCGGGAGTGGCATCGGAGGCATGTACACCTTCGAGGACCAGACCCGGGTCCTGGTCACCAAGGGGCCCAAGCGTGTGAGTCCGTTCTTCGTGCCCATGTTTATCCCGGATATGGCGTCCGGAATGGTGTCCATCCGTTTTGGGGCGAAGGGACCGAACTACGCCACCGTGTCGGCTTGCGCCTCTTCGGGACATGCCCTGGGAGATGCCCTCAGGATTCTCCAACGGGGAGACGCCGACGTGATGCTGGCAGGGGGGACCGAGGCCGCCGTGACGCCCCTCTGCATTGCCGGCTTCTGCTCGATGAAGGCCATGTCCACCCGGAATGATGATCCCACCGCGGCGAGCCGGCCTTTCGATGCCGGTAGGGACGGATTCGTGATCGGGGAGGGCGCTGGGGCGATGGTTTTGGAAACCCTCGAGCACGCTCAGGCCAGAGGAGCCACCATCCTGGCGGAACTGGCGGGCTATGGGGCGTCGGCGGATGCGTACCACATCACCGCTCCCGAACCATCCGGTGCCGGTGCCCAGTTCGCCATGCAGGCTGCCTTGGACGACGCCGGGGCCAACCCTGAGGACGTGGACTATATCAATGCCCACGGGACCTCGACGCCTCACAACGACGCCATGGAAACCACCGCCATCAAGGCAGTCTTCGGCGAGCATGCCCATGAGACGGTGGTGGGCTCCACCAAGTCCATGGTGGGACACCTGCTCGGGGCGGCTGGAGCCACCGAAGCCATCTTCTGTCTCCTCGCGATCCGTGACGGCAAGGTTCCGCCCACGATCAACTTCTCCGAAGCGGACCCGGCCTGTGACCTGGATTATGCCCACAACCGGGTGGTGGAGCGTCCGGTGGCTCTGGCCCTGAGCAACTCCTTTGGCTTCGGCGGACACAACGTGACGCTGGCCGTCAGGCGGTGGGAGGAATAACCGCTAGGCGCGGCCACGTGAGGTGAAGGACGAGATTCCGACGGAGGGGGGCTGGCGGTCACGCTGAGCCCCTCTTTCGTACAAAGGGAAAGCCATGACACGTATCGGAGTTGGGTACGATTCCCACCGCTTCGACCCATCCAGGGCCTTGATTCTCGGTGGGATCAGAATCCCTGATGCCCCGGGGCTGTCCGGACATTCGGATGGAGATGCAGTGGCCCATGCCGTCATCGATGCCATCCTCGGTGCGGCATCCGCCGGGGATGTCGGGAGACACTTTCCCCCCGGTGAGGAGGAATGGAAGGGGGCCGATTCCATGGATCTCCTTCGCCGCTCCGTGGAGATCTTGGCAGAGGTGGGGTACAAGCCGTCGAACGTCGACGTGGTAGTGGTCACTGAAAGACCGAAGATCGGGCCTGTTTCTTCCGCCATGGCCGGGGCTCTCTCCGACGCGTTGGGAATCCCCGAAGGGGCCGTGTCCGTAAAGGGTAAGACAAACGAGGGTATGGGGTGGATCGGGACGGGTGAGGGTTTGGCTGTCCATGCCGTGGCACTGGTCGTCGCGAAGGATCCCTGAGGCACTTGAATACGATCCTGACTTTTTTGGGGGCCCAGGGCCCGATCCTCCTTTATACCCTTCTGGGCGTAGGGTCGGCCCTGGAGAACCTCATTCCGCCCGTACCAGCCGATACCTTCGTTCTGATCGGTGCTTTTTTGGCTGCGGGCGGCCGGGCCGACGCCTGGACCGTGTTCCTCGTGACATGGCTGGCCAACGCCGGGACCGCCCTGCTGGTGTATTGGGCAGGGCGCCGGTTCGGGCGCCCTTTCTTCCAGGCCGGCCTCGGCCGTTTCCTGCTGAATCCTTCACAGCTCCGAAGGTTGGGTGGCTTCTACGACAAGTGGGGTCTCCCGGCCATCTTTTTTGCCCGGTTTCTGCCTGGTCTCCGGGCCATGGTCCCGGTATTCGCAGGTGTGACCCGCCAATCCTTCCCCGTAGTGGCGTTCCCGGTCCTTGTCGCTTCTGGCATCTGGTACGGGGCCTTGGTTTGGTTGGGGGCCACGGCCGGCAGGAACCTCGCTGGCCTGGGTGGACAGGTGGCAGGGGTCAACCGGATTCTCATGGGAGTCGCCGCAGTGGCCTTCGGGGCGGTGCTCGTCTGGTGGGTGAGGACCCGCCGGTCCCCGAAACCCGAAGACACGGAAAGTCCCGGCGAAGAGGGATGAAAGACGAGTCGGCCTTCCGTTTGGAACCCTTCGTGGATTACCTATCCTTCGAGCGTGGTCTCTCCGACCGGACCCTTTCGGCGTACCAGCGAGATCTGGAGAAGCTCCTTGGATTCCTGGAAACCAGGAATCGGCGGGGGCCGGAGGCCATCACGTCCGAGGATTTGCGTCAATTCGTCTTCCATCTAAAGGAGTCGGGGCTGGCGCCGAGCTCCATCCGACGCGCCCTCTCGTCGGTCAGGGGGTACTTCGCGTTCCTCCTGGAAGAGGGTGTCCTGGAGACCGACCCCAGTGAACGACTGGAGTCACCTCGCGCCTGGAGGAAGCTGCCGGAGGTCCTCTCCGTTGAGGAGATCCAGAGAATCATCGAAGCCCCGGACCCGGATCACCCCATGTACTGGAGAGACCGGGGAATTCTGGAGGTTCTCTACGCCACGGGAATGCGGGTATCCGAGTTGGTGGACCTGCGGGTCGGCGATGTGGACCTGCCGGGAGGGATCTGCACGGTTTTCGGAAAAGGATCGAAGGAGCGGTTGGTCCCGTTGGGCGGTCCGGCTCGAACCTCGGTGGAGCGGTATCTCCTGCAGGTGAGAACGGGGCTGGACGCAGGGCGTGGGGAAGGGAAGGTATTCCTGAACCATCGGGGCCGCCCGCTGTCCCGGGCTTCGGTTTGGGAGATCGTGAAGAAGTACGCGGCCAAGGCCGGGGTCGAGGGGAAGGTCTCGCCTCACACCTTCCGTCACAGCTTTGCCACACATCTGCTTGAGGGAGGGGCGGACCTGGCGGCGGTCCAGGAGCTTCTGGGACATGCCGACATCTCAACCACCCAGATCTACACTCACGTCGATCGGGAGTACCTCACCGAGGTTCACCGGACTTTTCACCCCCGAGCCTGAGAATCTCCGGGGGGCGCGATTACCTAGTGCGCCCCGAAAGGCATCCCTGACACCTCTGCTCGACGGGCCAGGTCCGCTTCCGTGTCCACGGCTGCAATAAGATCGGCTTGGGAGTCCGATCCCCCCAAGAACTCCAGCGCCCGAGCAAGGACCCTGTCCCTTTCAGCCTGGAACTCCAGAGCATGATCGAAATGTTCGGCACGCTGGGCGAAAGCCATTCGCACCCTCCAACCCAGGTATTCCTTCGCCTCGGGATGCCGGGCTATCTCCGGCGACAATCCCTCCTTCTCCAGCTCCGCCAAAAAGATGTCGATGCTTCCAGGATCGAGTTCCTCCGGGCCCGTTCCATCTTTGGACCTCTTAGCACGCTCAAAAGCGAACTCGGTGATACGGAGCGTCAGTGGGATCTCCGCCCTGGCTGATTCGATCAGGAGGTTCTGCTCCGCGGTGGTGAGGGTATCGTCCGGAATGACCAGGTCGGGGAACACCCCTCCGTCAGCCCGCAGTACACGGCCCCCAGGGGTCGAAACGGTGGGGAAGGAGTCCGAGGCTTCCTGGGTGGGTCGCCCTTGAAGGTCCCGTGGGATGTGGAGAGAGCGTCCCAGGGGGGTCATCCAGTCACCCGTGGTGATCCTGAGCCGCCTGTCCCCAGGAAGGGGCAGCACGGTCTGGACCACGCCCTTCCCGAAGGTCCGCTCGCCCAATACCACCGCTCTGTCATGATCCTGAAGGGACCCGGCGACAATCTCGGCCGCAGAGGCCGTGAAGCGATCCACCAGTACTACCAGCGTCTTGTCCTGGACCCGAGCCGGGAGGCGGGCATTCCAGGCCTCCTCGACGGTTCTGTTCGGCTGACCGGGCCTCCGGCTCACCGTACTGGCCAGCTTTTTACCCCGATCCAGGAAGAGGTCGGCCATGGAGAGGGACTCGGCCAGGTAGCCTCCAGGGTTCCGCCGAAGGTCCAGAATGATCCCTTTTGCATCGGCCAGGACGGCGAATGCCGAGTCGACCTCCGAGGCGGATCCCCGTGCCACCTGGTCCACAAGAATGTACCCCAGCGAATCGTAGACCATACTCGCGTTGACCGCCGAGACATGGACCTCGTCCCGTCGGATGGGGAAACGCAGGGGCTCGGACATACCCTCCCGTTCTATCTTGATGTCCACGACTGTTCCCACGGGCCCGCGGATGGAGTCCCGGGCCATGTCCACTGTCCAGTCCCTGGCATCCACACCTTTCACCTCTACGATCTGATCGCCCACGACCAGCCCCGCTTCGTTGGCGGGGGTTTGGCGGAAGACGGCGGTGATGGTTACCCGGCCGTTGAGTTGAGTGATCTGCACACCTATTCCAGCGTAGTCCCCGGTATTGTCTTCCTCGAAAGCCCCGTATTCCTCGGGAGTGAATACGGTGGCATAAGGATCGTTCAGGCCCTCGATCAGACCTTCCAACGCCTGCTCCCAGAGGGTGGAGTCGTTGAAGGTCGTCTGGTGATAGTCCAGGATGTTTTGGAAAGCTCCGAGAAACACCTGGCTTTCGGGCACCGTGCTGACCCGGCCTCCGGCATCGACTGTGCGGGTGGTATCGGAAACCTGTCCTTCACCCGCCCTGAAGAGGGTGGCCACGAGGATCAGGAGAACGGTGGGAACTCGTCGGAACATGTCTCTTCCGGGGTAAGATGAACGGGGCAATGACAGACCCTTAAAATAACACCGTTCACCGCTTCGGCGTTCCCCCGGGTCCCGGCCGGTTCCTCTAGGCCGATTCCCCAACCCTGCGGCCCTTTCCCGGATTGCTTACGTTTGTCAGGCATCGAGATTCTAGCCTGGCTCGGGAAGGAACCCATGCAAGACACCGGAACTCCCACACCTCCGCCCCTCAGGGTGACTTTGGTTCAAACCAAGCCCAAGAAAGCAGATGTGGCGGGGAACCTGGCCGTAATTCGGGACCGTTGGCTCAAAGAAATCCCTGACGCCGACATCGTCGTGTTCCCCGAAGCTTCTCTGACGGGGTACTTCCTGGAGGGGGGGGTGGCCGATGTGGCCGTGCCCGTCGAGGAAGTGGCTGCCGGCCTGGGAAAGCCGGGTCCCCGGGCAGCCAACGTGGTTCTGGGCTTCTACGAGCGCTGGCAACGGGGAATCTACAACAGTGTCGCTTGTTTTGAGCCCGATGGGGATGAGTACCGGGCTATTCACGTCCACCGGAAGATGTTTCTTCCTTCGTACGGGGTCTTCGAGGAGGCCCGGTTCGCAGACCCCGGGACGGAGTTGGCTGCCTTCGATAGTCGCTTCGGCCGGATGGGAATGCTGGTCTGCGAGGAAATGTGGCACTCCCTGCCGGCCACGATCCTGGCCCTGGACGGCGCGGAGCTGATCCTGGTGGTAAGCGCATCCCCGGCCCGGGAGTTCCGGGAGGGTTTGGGAAGATCGGAGAACCTGGCACGCTGGGACGCCCTCGCCCAGGGTACGGCTCAGGAGCATGGGGTCTTTGTCGGCGTCTGTCAGCTGGTGGGATCGGAGGGTGGGAAGGTGTTCCTGGGAGGGTCTATCGCCGTGGGGCCCGACGGTTCGATCCTCGGCCGGGGCCCCCTCATGGAGGAGGGCCTGATCTCGGCCGACATGAGCGGAAAGTCCATCGAGCGGGCACGGTTCGAATCCCCTCTCCTGGCCGACCTCAGGCAGATGCTTCCCCACCTCCAGCGCTCCTTGAACCGGGCTGGAACCGGGGAGAGCCGTCAGGCGGAAACCCAGCTGGCCGGTGGGGGGTCCTTCCGTCCGACCGCTCAATCTCCGAAACCTGGGGTACCCGTTCCCGCTCTGGACATGGCGTTGATCGAGAAGATCCTCGTGGAGTTCATCCGGGAAGAAGTGGTGCGACGGCGAGGCTTCGAAGGAGTGGTCCTCGGAGTTTCGGGCGGCGTGGACTCGGCGGTGTCCCTCTACCTCGCTGTCGAGGCCCTTGGCCCGGAGAATGTCACCGGCTTCCGGATGCCCTATGCGACGTCCAGCCCCGAAAGCCTCGAGCATGCGGGTTTAGTGCTCTCCGCCACGGGAGCTTGCGCGGAAACCATCGAGATCACCTCGGCCGTGGATGCGTACATCCGTGACGTGGACCCGGCCCTCTCCGATCTGAGGAGAGGGAACCTCGCTGCCCGGATCCGGGGGGTCACCCTTTTCGACCAATCGGCGAAGCTCGGACGTCTTCCCTTGGGGACCGGGAACAAGAGCGAACGACTCCTGGGCTATTTCAC
>JABDNZ010000484.1 GCA_013043565.1 Gemmatimonadota bacterium
ACGGTTTGAGCGTCACGGTGACGCTCGATAGGTCGCCCGATCCATAGCAGAACTCGGTTCCCCGACCGCAAAGCCACCATAGCGCTGGCCCACGAAGACGGTGGGCCAGCTTCTTCTTATCCCCCGCCCACACACCCCGGCATCCTGAACATGCCGATGCGGGTTGAGTACGTGCTGGCGTCGGCTTTGTAGTAGTCCCCCACGTACCAGATGGAGCAGTCGTCGGAAGGGTCTATGGCCGTCTGGGTGTAGTCCTCCCAACGAAGCGTGTTGGTCTGGGATCCCTCCCCGTCCACCAGGATCGCCTCTTGGAGGGTCAACTGCCCCAGCGGGTCGTCGTCCAACCGCCCCGCAAACCTCTGCCCAGGGAAGATCCCCGTGCCCCCGTACGAATAGCCGATTCCGATATTCCCTGCCCCGTCGATGGCCGGGCTGGCCATCCAGCGGTAGGCGCCGGAGGGAGCAAAGGTCCCCTGCTGCCGAAGCCAAACCTCCCGATCCTCCGAAACCCCGAACTCGTACCATCGGACACCGCCGAGCCCTGCCTCGGTGGCCACGGAATGCACACCAACAACGGACTCCCTGTCCCCGAGGTTCCTATATACCAGGCGGGCCATGATCTTGTCGCCCTGGGAGTCCAGCCGCTGGTCGGTGCCGGGTTGGGGGACGCAGTTGGTGAGCTGACCGTCGCAGAGGTATCGGTAGGGTGCTACGGGGACCTCTTCCGGCCCAACCAACCGCGTGTTCTCCGGAGCGTCCCAGTCCACGCTGAATTCCCAGACGAAAACACGGTCATCCGAAAACACGCTGTCCAGCTGGGTGCCGCCCGTCGCCATCATGATGTTGGGAGCCCCGACCGGGGGAAGCGTGGTCCCGTCCAGGTCCGCGTTGTTCAGGAAGTTCACCCCATCGACAACGAAGCACTGTTCCGTCGCCGGCTCGCCCGCCAACATCCGGGTCCGATCCACTACACACGTGTGCTTCTGGACCACGTTGTCGCCAGTGCTGGTGGGATTGTAGTACCCATCAGGCCACACCGCCGGCCGGGGATAATCCGGGAAGAGAGGACGAAGGAACTCGTACCGGTAGTAGGATCCCATTGGGTCGGGCCCGGTGCTCACGGCGTAGCACATGGAGAATACCCCCTCCGGCTCGGGAGGCGGCGGCCCCTCGCTGCGTTGGGCTCGAACCCTTACTGCCGGTCCAGTAAACGCATCCGAGACCGAATCCCATGGTTCCGGGACGAACAACGCCGCCGCCGGTCCAGGCTGGCCCGGAACGCCCGGGGGGCTCAGGTAGACCGAATCAGCCCCTACCCAGACCCCGGGTTGGTCCGAACGGGCCTCCCCTCGGCGAAAGATGGGCATCACGATCAGCCAGCGATCGGCCAGCTGATCGTATCGCACCACGGCATCGCCGTTGTTTCTGGCCTCGCATGTCCCACCAAAACCTCGAAACACGGTGTTCGTCGGGACGGCTCCATACAACACCTCACCTGACGTCGCGTATCCCTCACCCGTCTTCGTGAAGATGGCCAGTCGGGAGTTCACGGTCTGGACGATGTGGTTGGGCCCAACGGCCAGACTGTTGTCCGACGGGTTTCGGCCCAGGGAGGGTCCATGCGGCCCGACAAAACCATACCCCAGGCCGTCGAAGCTCTCGATCACCGCCGCCGGTTGGCCGCTCCCTTCAGACCTCTGTTCCGCCTCGGCCTCGGTTAGGATCGGCTCCATTCGGTCCGGCTCCCAAGGGACTCCCAGCAGATAAAAGGCGAAGAAAGCGGCCAGAAGCACAAAAGTGCCCGCAAGAAGAAGTCGCCCGAACATCCGGTCCATGGAAATCGGCCTCTGTTGAAGAACTGCAAGGTTTCTCTCGGGAGAGATTTTACGCGCTGACCCGGACCCCGCCAAATCTCCCAGGCAAGATACGAGAGGCCCTCTACCGAATAAATACCGAAGATTGTACCTTCCACCGACCTGTTCCGCCCAACCAGCGCCCTTATGAACCCGGTTTCTACCCGTATCAGAATCCTACTCCTGGCCGACTCCCATCTCGGCTTCGACCTGCCCATGCGCACTCGGATCGAGCGGCGACGGAGGGGGCATGATTTCCTGGCCAATCACGACCTCGCCCTTGAGCCGGCCAAAGCTGGTAGAGTGGATTTGGTGGTCCACGGCGGAGACATGTTCCACCGACCCCGGGTGCATCCGTCCCTTGTATTCCAGGCCTTCCGCCCCCTCTTAGAGATCGCCGAGCGGGGAGTTCCGGTCTTCGTCGTCCCGGGAAACCATGAACGATCCCGAATCCCCCATGATTGGCTGGGCTCCCATCCCGACCTCCACATCTTTCGTCGCCCGGAAACCGTCATGTCCCAGATCCGGGGAGTGGAAGTGGCCGTGTCCGGGT
>JABDNZ010000487.1 GCA_013043565.1 Gemmatimonadota bacterium
CCCCGCTGGCACTGATTCCGACTGCGAATGCCACGAGCGAAATCGGAGCGATGATGGACCCTGCATATGATTCGAAGAGGTCGGCACCCATGCCGGCAACGTCACCAACGTTGTCGCCAACGTTGTCGGCGATCGTGGCGGGGTTCCTCGGGTCGTCCTCGGGGATCCCAGCTTCGACCTTCCCAACCAGGTCGGCTCCGACGTCGGCAGCCTTGGTATAGATACCACCCCCGACACGAGCGAAGAGGGCGATGGAGCTGGCTCCCATGGCGAATCCGGCGATGATCTCCGAGAAGTTCGGAAGGTCGCTGGTACCCGGAACCGCATCGGCGGCGAAGATGAAGTAGAAAATCCCCAGGCCGAAGAGACCCAGGGACGCGACTGCCAAGCCCATGACCGCGCCGCCAAAAAAGGCGATCCGGAGCGCTTTGCCGGCGCCGTGCTGGTTGGCGGCCTGGGAGGTCCGGACGTTGGCCCGGGTTGCGGCCTTCATTCCCAGGAACCCAGCTACGATGGAGCTGAACGCACCGGAAATGTAGGCGATGGAGGTATGGAGGCTGATGGCGAATCCCAGAAGGATGGCCACGACGGCGACAAAAACCAGGAGGAAGGTGTACTCCCTCCGCAGGAAGGCCATGGCGCCGTCATGAATCTGATCCGCGAGATCTGTCATGATCCCGGTTCCGGCGTCCTGACGCTTCACGTACCCGTAGATCAGGAAGGCGACCGTAAGGCCCACGGCTCCCAGGATCCAGGTCCATTCTGTTAAGGCGATTATTCCACTCATTGGCGGTGCTTTCCCCCGCTAGTCGGTTGAACTCTTCCCCTGGGGCGAACGGCTCAGCGGTTGAAGTTGTTCATGGCCGTTTCCATCCCCTCAATTCCCCAGACCTCCACCCCTCGCACGAGCTCGGGTAGAAGCCCAAGGATGACATCTTCGTCTCCCTCGCTCATGGGCGAAAGAACCCAATCCGATAATTCCTCATTACCGGTGGGGACCCCCACCCCGATCCGAAGACGACCGTACTCGTCGGATCCCAGAGCCCGTGAGACGGACTTCAATCCCTTGTGGCCCCCAGGGGAACCCTGGGGCCTAAAACGAACGCGGCCCACATCCAGGGCCGCGTCGTCAACAACGATCAATAAGTCTTTTTCCGGCAGAAACCCGGAGAGGTCCGCCAGACCTGAAAGGGCCTGGCCGCTTCGATTCATGAACGTCGTGGGCTTCATGATCCGAAACACCTCTTCGTTCCGGGATCCTTCCGTCACAAGGGCCCTACCCTCTCTCTCAAAGACCGGGAGGTCCCATTCGTACGCCAGGCGATCTAGAAGCCACCATCCGACATTGTGCCTGGTGGCATCGTATTCGGGCCCGGGGTTCCCGAGCCCGATCACAACTTTCATGACAGGAGCGCGCTACCCCTCTTCGCCAGCGGAAGCTTCGTCTTCGGAAGCAGCCTCTGCTTCGGCCTCGCCCTCGACGTCCTCCAGACCCTCTTCCAGCTCTTCCTCGCTGACTTCCTCTTCCACCTCGACAACCTTCGGGATCTGGACGGAGCAAACGGTCCTATCCGCTTCCACCAGGATGTCCACGTCCTCACCCAGATCGATGTCGGATACATGGAGCGAGTCGCCCACGGCCAGGTCGGTCACGTCGAGGGACACCACCTCAGGGATCTTGGAGGGAATACACTTCACCCTGATCTCGTTGATGATGGTCTCCAGGATACCGCCGGCTTCCCTCACGCCGATGGGCACCCCCTCGAGGCTGATGGGGATCTCCACTTCGACAGCGACGCCCTTCTGGATCCGGAGGAAGTCGACGTGGAGGAGCCCAGGCTTATGGGGATACGACTGGATTTCACGGATGAGGGTCCGGACCGGCTCGTCGTCACCTTCGATGACGAGATCCAGGATGGTGTTTTCCACCGAGATCCTCTCGAACAGGTATTGGGTTTCCTGGAGATCCAAGGAGAGGCCCCGGGCTTCCATGTCCTTCCCGTACATGACTGCGGGAATGCGCCCACCCGCCCGTAGCTTCCGAGCGGCTTCCTTCCCCGTATCGGCCCTTGGCTGGGCCTTCAACTCTGTTGTTTTCGACATTGTTCTTTCCCACGTCCGGTGGAGGCCCTACTGCCGCCCTTCCACCGGCCGGCTCCCTCTTAGGCCATAAAAAGACGAGCGCTAACTTTCTTCTTCCGGAACCTCGAAGAGTGCGCTCACCGACTCATTCGAGTGGATATACTGGATGGCGTTGGCCAGCAGACCCGCCACCGAGAGGATCCGCAGCTTCTCGAACCGCCGATCCTCAGGGACATCAATGGTATTGGTGACCACCAGTTCCTCCAAGGGCGCCTCCGAAAGTCTTTCCACGGCAGGCCCCGAGAGGAGAGGATGTGACGCGGCCGCGTAGACGCACTTCGCACCCCTGTCCAAAAGCGCATGCACGGCGTTCGCCAACGTCCCGCCCGTATCCACCATGTCGTCGACCAGCAGGCAGGTCATCCCATCCACATCCCCGACCACGTTCACAACCTCCGCCACGTTGGGCGCGGGACGCCGCTTGTCGATGATGGCGAACCCGGCTTTCAGCCGCCGTGCATAACCCCGAGCCATCTTGGCCGAGCCCACGTCGGGGGCCACCACCACCAGATCATCGAGGCTCAGGTCCCGGAAGTATCGAACCAGGACCGGGGCTGCATAGAGA
>JABDNZ010000236.1 GCA_013043565.1 Gemmatimonadota bacterium
AGCCAACTGGACCGGGCCGTAGAGGTCCTCCTGCAGCAGATCGGCGGGAGGTAGCGGAGGATGGAGAATAGCAGGGGCCTTTTATTCGTCACTAATGGCGGTTTAGCGGAGTTTTCAGAGCTAAGTCGCCAGTTTTGGCGGGTTCGCTTCGAGCCCCCCCGAGGCGGGAGCCTAGAGGCTCGGCCCGGGAACCCTCTTCCCGGAAGGGGGTTCTTGGTGTTTTCCCGCCACGCAACGGAAGCCGCTGCCCTCCTCCAGAGGAGATGTCCGTTCCCGCACGGACACCGGGGCTTCCTCCGAAGACGAGGAGAAGGAGATGATTCGTACCCCGACAGCCCTGTTGACCGCAGGTTTCCTCCTGGCGCCGGCGCTGCCGGCCTGCAGCCAAGCCACGGAACCCTCGGCCCCGACCACCGGCTTCCGGGTGGTCACGGTGGCCGAGGAACTCGTCAACCCCTGGGCCATGGCCTTCGTTCCCGGGGGGGACATGCTCGTCACCGAGCGCCCCGGGCGCCTGCGGATAATCAGGGATGGAAAGCTCCTCTCCGGCCCGGTTCCCGGTGTGCCTGCGGTGTTCGCCCGCGGGCAGGGCGGGCTCATGGACGTTGTCCTCCACCCTGACTTCGCCGCGAATCGCCTCGTCTACCTCAGCTTCTCGAAGCCGGTGGACGGAGGGTCCGAATCCACGACCGCCGTGGTGAGGGGGCGTTTTGAGGGTGACCGCCTCCTCGACGTGGAGGAGATCTTCGAGGCGGTGAGCCGGGGCAACGGGCACTACGGCTCCCGACTCGCATTCGACCGGGACGGGTTCCTCTTCATCACCGTGGGAGACCGCCAGGCCCCCCCTCGGGGAGACCTGGAGGCCCACCCTGCCCAGGACCTCTCCAACCACCACGGCACCACGATCCGCCTCCACGACGACGGCCGGGTCCCCGCGGACAATCCCTTTGTCGGCCGGGCCGGGGCCCGCCCGGAGATCTGGAGCTACGGGCACCGGAATGCCCAGGGCCTGGCCTTCGATCCGGAGACCGGGGACCTTTGGCTGAACGAACACGGCCCCCAGGGCGGTGACGAGCTGAACCTCGTCCTCCCTGGGCGCAACTACGGCTGGCCGGTAATCGGATATGGGGTCAACTACGGCAGCGGCTCACCGATCCACGAGAGCACCCACCAGGAGGGTATGGAGCAGCCCGTCCACTACTGGGTCCCCTCCATCGCCACCTGCGGACTCCTCGTCTACACCGGCGACCGGTTCCCCGAATGGAAGGGGAACGTATTCGTGGGTGGATTGGCGGGGCAGCAGCTCGCCCGCCTCACCATGGACGGCACCGGCGTCGTGAGCGAGGAGACCCTCCTCGCGGGACGGGGCCGCATTCGGGACGTCAGGCAGGGGCCCGACGGCTTCATCTACGTGTCCATCGAGGACCGGGGAGGAGCCCCGACCCCCATCATCCGCTTGGAGCCGGCCGGGGACGGCTCTGGAGGGGTCCCTTTGCCCACTCCCTGACGGGCGATCGGATCGCCCCGGGCATCGATCACATGAACCAAGCAGAAGAGGACACAAAACGGACACATACGAGAACGGCCCCCGGAGGGGCCGCCCCATTCGACTGCCGGGAATGACGGCAACGTAATCGGATGGTACTCGAGGACGCCTCATCTGGCGCGCTGGGGCCAGATCACCCTGAGACCCGCTTGAAATGTCCGGCCGGGGCCGGGTTCGAAGAACCGGAGCCCGGCAGCGTTCACCACCACCGACGCGTTGTAGCGGCGGTCCAGCACGTTGGCCACGGCTATGAAAGGCGAGAGGTCGAGCGCACCTGCGCTCAAGGCGTCGATCCCGAATCGCGTATCGACAAGAAAGTAGGCGCCGCTCTGGTGCTGGTTGGCGTCGTCTGTTGGGATGGCGTCCAGGTATAGTCCGCGAAGCTCGAAGTACCCGCCTCCCCACTCCCACAGGATGCGGCCATCAACGTGGTGAGGGGCAAGCCCGGGAACGCGTTTGCCGGAGTAGTCGTGCTCGGCGGTCTGAAACTCCTCGAACCGACCATCCACATGAGTCCAAGCCAGGCGTAGCGTCGCGCCCTGCGCCGGTCGTCCGTCGACGGCCACCTCCCATCCCCGATGCCGCGAGGTGCCGGCGTTGCGGAAAAAGGCGCGGCCGGGCACGCCGGGGACCTCGAACGGCACAAGTTCGTCGTCCAGGTGGGTACGGAAAAATGTCGCTTCGAACCTCCACAGATCTCCCCCGCGGGCCCGCACGCCCCCCTCGATGGTGCGCCCGCGCACGGGTTCTAGAGTTGGGTTAAAGCCTCCCGCGCCGGAAGGGCGGTTCGCCAGTTCCCTGGTGGTCGGGGTTTCGAAAGAGGATGCAGCCGATGCAAAGAGCTCCACTCCAGAGCCGGGCTTGAGCACCAGGCCAAGAGAGGGACTCGCGGCGTCCATCACGCGCTGCCCCGAATCGTCCGTGCCGTCGGCCCGGTAGCCGTCTTCGGCCCGGAACCTGATTCGGTCGTAGCGGAGTGCCGCCACCACGGACATCCGCTCGGCGAAATCCAGACGTCCCTGGACGAAAAGGCCCGCGCCATGCACCCGCTCCTCCTGGTCAAGGGAGAGCGCACCCCTTTCCCCAGCCTCATTGGCCCAGTTTCGCCGATCTTCCCGCTGAAGCTCCAGTTCGACGCCGCCCACGATCGAGGCGGTGCCGCGGACTGCAGGGCGTGAGCCCCGTAACACAACCCGCAGGCCCCCTGCCGCACGGTTGAACTGAATGACGGCGGGCGGGATGGCTCCGAGGAAGTCGCGATGGATCCCCCAGGCAGCGGCTTCCCCCCGGAGAGCGCCTACCGGCCAGGTCCAGACCGCGCCGAGCTGGCCCTGCCGGATCTCCTCGCGGGTCCTCTGGATAACGTTGAACCGGTACGCCTGCCGGTCCCCGTCGGCCAGGAGCGCGCTGGACAGAGAGCCGGGATTGCCTGCATCCATATTCAGGCCGTTTACCACGACCCGGAGTTGCCCCGAGCCTACCGGCACCTGGAGCCGCCCGTTAACGATGAAACGCTTTGCCTCGCCGTAGGTGGAGCCGTCGTCGGCCACCGGGTCCTTGCGGAAGCCCTGGTACGTGAATCGCGAAAAGCCGATGCGGTACCTTGCCCGGCCCCTCATCCCCGAGGCGCTTCCCCCGATCTTGCGGAGCCCGTCGGAACCGCCCGATGTGTGCGCGACCAGTTGGATGTCTCCGGTGTCCGGCGGTGGGGACTCGAAGTGGAGGACCCCGCCGGCGGCGTTACCGTAGATTGCGGCTCCAGGGCCCCGGAGAATCTCGACCCGTCCGAGGGCTCCGGGATCGAGGTGGTCCAGGGCCGTCTGTCCATCGGGAAAGGTGGCGGGGATCCCGTCCACGAGGACGCGCACGCTTCGGATACCGAACGGAGTTCCGGAGCCGAAGCCGCGGACGGCCAGGCGTTCGGCGGAGGCGAGGTTGAAACGGTTCTGGATCTGGACCCCGGGCAAGGCCCGGAGCGCCTCCTCCAGGAAGGCGCCGGAGTGGCCCCGCCAAAGCTCCTTGCCGGTCACGACCGAAACCGGGAAGGGCATACCCATTCCCATGCTGCTCTGGAGCACCCGCACCACGATAGGCTCCAAGAGCACAACCGAGTCGGGCAGCTCCTGCTGGGCCGCCACGGGGTGCCTCTCTGCGGCGAGGAAAAAGAATGCCAACACCGTCGCGACCCGGAGGCCCATCGTCGAGCGCGCTCGGTTCAACATCCCTGGTCACCCCCCTCTCAACATGCTTGGGGCAGCGTCCTCGAGGCAGCGGGAGCAGAGACACTCCCGCGGCGGCTGCCCGAGAAGGTGTCTCAGGGTCCCCTCACCAGGGCCCGGCCCAACGCCTGCAACCGACTTGGTGGCTGCCTGGCAGCTCCATCCCGCAAAGATCTTTGGATCTGGAATCAAGCCTCTCAACGCCTGTCTGGCCGGAATGCTCCGGCCCCTTTTAGCCGACAACTGCCGGTGAAACGCAAGGGTGTTGATCCGAGCTTATGGGCGCGAAGAAGTTTGTCAACTCTTCACAGTTTGAGGTGAAGGATAGGTTTCAGGACGGTTCCCTGGCCAACCCGAGGAGGCATCCGCGGAAACTGTCATACCCGCGTGTTAGCTTTTTTGTCAACCGGCCGGCCCGGCCCACAGCAAAGGAGTGCACCATGAAATCCAACCTCACCGACATCACCCTGGTCGTCGACCGAAGCGGCTCCATGCAGCAACGGAGGGGTGACGCCGAAGGCGGTGTGAACGCCTTCATCCAGCAGCAAGCGGAAGAACCGGGGGAGGCCTTTCTTACCCTGGTTCAATTCGACACGGAATACGAGATCATCCACCGGGGCGTTCCCATCGACGCTGTTCCGGAATACCGGCTGGAACCGCGAGGCATGACCGCACTTCTCGATGCGGTAGGAAGAGCCATCAACGAGACGGGAATCCGCCTCAAAAAGATGAAAAAGGCCGACCGGCCCGGACTGGTGATCTTTGTCATCACCACGGACGGGCTAGAAAACTCCAGCACGGAGTTCAAGAGGACTCAGATCAAAGAGATGATCGAACACCAGCAGACCAAGTACGGCTGGCACTTCACCTTCCTTGGTGCGAACCAGGACGCCTTTGCCGAGGCCGGGGCCATGGGCATGAAGCGCGGAGCGGTGGCCGACTTCGCCATGCACAAGGTGGGGGCAGCCTACGAGATGACGTCCAAGAAGGTCTCCCGCATGAGGTCGCAACAACGGAAGGGTGAGGAAGTAAAGGACGAGTTCACGGATGAGGAGCGGAAGAAGATGATGTAGGGTCGGGGGTGCATGGCGGAATCCCGTTCTCCTCCTCCTCATCCTGGGTAGGAGGCACTGGTCACCAGACTGAATCCCTACGCTCGATCGGTCGCTCGAACCGGCGAGGTGCGGCGAGGGGAGCGGGAGGCGACAGGTGATTCCGCTCGGGTCCGCCCGGATAGCCCCCGTGCCTCTGAGAGTTTGGCGATCACAAAGGTGTTCAGCGACACGCCTTCTGCCTCGGCCTCCCCGGCCAGCCAGGCATGCAGCGATTCAGGAAGTCTGACTCTGAACTGCCCGCTGTGGGTCCGAAGAGTGTGCGGCTCGGGCATTGGCCGGTCCTCCTCTTCATAGGTGCTGAGGGCCAGCCTGATAGCTTCGGACAACTCGGAGGTTGCTTCCGGGGGCGTCACTCCGTGGGCGGACAGACCACCGAGTTCCGGGCATGAGGCCACGAAAACCTCGTCTTCCGGGCTCCAAGCTACCCGCATACTGTACTTCGCCATAATGACCTCTTTCAAAGGACACCCAGCTCCTCCAAAGCCGACAACAGCTGCCGAACCTGATAGGCTTTGGCCATACTTCCCGATTCCTGGAAGTTGAGGAGCTTCTGGAATCCTTCTCGTTTGAAGATGTGATGGGAGCCCTTTTGCCGTACCGGGAAAAAACCGAAGCATTCTGCCAGAGCACAAAGTTCCCGGAACTTGACCCCGGAGGGATGGTCTTGAGCTCTCTCCAGCAACCTCCGGCATCGATCCACAGATGACCTTTGTAGTTATGAGACAATGGTACCACATATGGAACCACTCGACAACCTTGCGTCTTGCTCTTTGGTTCCAGGCTCCTCGGAATGGTCTCAGGGGGACTCGGGCGATGCCATGTCGCGCTGGGACAGATCTAGCGGATCAGTTCTGCCATCCTTAACCTGGTTAACCCCCTATGGCCGCGGTATGTGTCCTGCAGCGGCCGCATTACGCGACTCTGCTGTCCACTACAGGAGAGTTGACGGCTATGTGGCCGGTAGGCGGCGGGTGTCGTTTTGTGAGCTGTTGCTTGGACCACGGTCTGATTATTGACGGTTTTGGGGAAATATGCGTCTACCTATTTGAAAGAAGAGACGGAGGGGGGTTGCGTCAGCGTCGGAGATATCGAGTTAGATGACAGCCAGTACACGGAGGAATCTGGGACAGGGAGGGCCCGATGGCGGGGAGAATGAAGCGGAAGACCGGGTCAGGAAGACAAAAGTGGGTCGAACGCGAGTTCGAGACCTGGCTTGTCGAGGAGTCCGCCCTTCCAGACGGTGAGTCCCTGATCCTGCTCGCCAGGCAGCGTGCGCTGCGCCGGGTCGTGGACCTGCTCTTCCTCGACCATCGTGGCGGACTCGTGTTGGTGGAGGTCAAGAACGAGACGAGTTCCCGCACTGTAATTGGACAGGCGCTTGAGTACCTAAGTCAGTATGAGGGTGCCCAACTGGAAGCGGTGGTCGATGACCTTCAACTCGACAGAGGGCAAGGTGACGCCCTGGCAAAGGCGATCGCGGACGCAGGGATTACAGAGATTACAGCGACGCGGCGCATATTTATCGCCGCTCCTTCGTTCGACTTTGCCACTCAGGCGAGCGCGTCCCTGCTGAGCGATCGGCTCGCGGCGGCGAATCTGTAT
>JABDNZ010000500.1 GCA_013043565.1 Gemmatimonadota bacterium
ATGATCGAAGAGGTGAACGAATATCTGCTCCTGCTTCCAGGAAAACTCTTCCGACCCACTCTCGCACTCCTCTCCAATGAAGTTGGTGGTTCTCCCCACAGGGATGCGGTGACTTTTGGGGCAGTGCTCGAGCTGGTGCACCTCGCGACCCTGGTCCATGACGACGCAGTTGACCACTCGGTGCTTAGAAGGGGTCAGCCTACGGTAAATGCGATCTGGACCCATCAGATTGCCATCATCATGGGGGATTACCTCTACAGCCGAGCTTTGACCGAGCTGGCGAGAGTCGGGCACCTGGAGGCCGTGAGAACCCTCGGGGAAGCTGCCAACGTAATGAGTGTTGGTGAGATGAGGCAGCTCACTGCTTTCGACGGGTTGGATTTTTCGGAAGACGACTACCAACGGCTGATAGCCGCGAAGACGGCCTCCCTCATGGGGGCTGCGTGCGACATGGGTGCATTGGTTGGGGTAGAACGATTCAGGGTGCCGCTGAAACGTTTTGGAACCAACCTCGGGATGGCGTTTCAGGTGGCGGACGACATCTTGGACTATGTAGGCTCCCAGGAGGAGACGGGGAAACCGGCAGGACAGGACCTTCGTGAACGGAAGGTGACTCTACCCTTGATCGGGGCCCTGAAAACCGCCACACCGGCGGCGGAAGCCGAGATACGCGGTTTTTTTGGTGGCGGCGAGCCCACAGACGAAGAGATTTCCCGGGTGATAGAGCTTGTGAGGGAACTCGGCGGGGTGGATTATGCGAAGAGGCAGGCTTTTGAGTATGCTGAGAAAGCAGAGGAGGCTTTGAGCGGGCTGCCGGAAGGGGAGGCGGTCGAAGCCCTGAGAGACTCCATTACCTACGTGGTAGATCGGAATCGGTGAGTGTCTCCAGACCGTGAGTTGATCGGCGATAGCCGGCGCCGGAACGTGCGGCGCCTCGTCTGGACTCTGGTCCTCGGCCTGTTCCTCGGGGGCCTTCTTACGAAGCTGTCGGAGCTCTTTTTGCCGGACAGTACGGCAAGGGAGTTCCTCATCACGTCCGTGAGGGCTTCGGTGGGGCCATTCTCCGTGGACCTCGTCGCCGTGGCACTCACGGTTGGCCCCCTTGTGGTCACACTCAACGTTCTGACCCTGGTGGGCATTGGAATCGTGGCCTTTGTAGCCCGTTCCTGGATCTAAGTTAGGAGGGAAAAATGCCTTTAGGTGGCCTTGGGATGGGCGAGATCATCCTGATCTTTCTGGTGGTGCTTCTTCTTTTTGGCGCCAAGCGGCTTCCAGAAATCGGATCTGCCCTTGGGAAAGGCATTCGGGAGTTCAAAGGCTCGGTGAGGGAGATCGAGGGCGAGCTGAAGGCCCCTCTCAACGACCTCAAATCGATGCCACCCAAATCTCCTCCGGATGCGGATGGGGAAGCGGAAGAGGGGCCGAGGCGCCTCACCGTTACGGACGAGGAGCAAGCCGACTAACCACGGCCTTCAACCCTCCGCATCCCGGGGCCCTCTTTTTTTCACTGCGTCTCTCGACTCAGGGGTCAGAAAATCCCGCCCGTCGAGGCGTTCTGTCCTTGAGGCGCCTGAAAGACCTGTTCACGGCGATCCACGATGTCCGCCGCCTCCCGCATGGCTGCGATCCACTGGTCCAGCCTCTGCTGTTGGACAGTGAAGACACTTTGAGCTCTTTGGTTGGCCTTCTGCTCTTCCCATGCAAGGCTGTCGGCTTGGGTTTTCTCCAGCAACTGAACCAAGAACACGTTCGAGTCCGTAACCACGGGATTGCCGATCTCGTTCGGTTCCAGCCCAAAGGCTGCCCCTACGGCTTCGTTTTGATATCCGAGACCGGGGAAGAACTCGCTTCGGGAGAGGGGCCCGGCCATTGCCACCGAGAGGCCATCCACTCCATCGAGGGCTTCCAGGCTCCCAGCGTCCCGGGCCCTCGCCAACAGCTCTTCGGCTTCAGCCCGTGAGACCTCGACTTTTTTCTCCAGGCGCAGGAAATCCCGGATCGTCGGGCTGGCGCTTTCGAGAGGTTGGAATCCCTCGGGGGTGGAGGTCACCAACTCCATCATATAGAAGGCCTGTTGGTCCTCAAAAACCGGGCTTACCTCCTCTGGTGAGGCTTCCCTGAAGGCCCAGTCCAACCCATCCGAAACCTGCCCGACCCCGGCCAGGAAGGGAAAGAGTTCCGTCATGACCTGTTGGCTCGTCGGTACGTCCAGTGCGGCAGCCGCTTCTTCAAGCGTCATGGACTCTCCAAGGACTTCCAGAGAGTCAGCCAGGGTCAGTAGCCTGATCTCCGATTCGTTCGTTCTCTCGACCGGGACCAGAACATGCCGTGCCTGGGCACTGTCCCCGCTGCGGGTGAGAACCTCCACGACGTGGAACCCGAAGCTGGTCTCCACCGGCTCCTGCACCCGGTTCAGAGGGGCATTAAAGGCTACCGAGTCGAACGCCGGAACCATCTGGCCTCTTGCGAAAGTACCAAGGTCACCCCCGTTCGCCGCCGAGACTTCATCAGATGACTCCCGTTGAGCCACCTCGGCGAAATCAGCCCCGGCCCGAAGCTCCTCGTAGATCCCACGTGCCCGCTCGGCGGCGGATAAAGAGTCTTCCCGGAGTGGGGCTTTGGTCAGGGCCACATACTTCACCTCGACCTGGGCCGGCACCTGGAAATCCTCTTGGTGCTCGTCGTACCAGTCCTCGATCTCCCTTTCCGTGACATCCACGGCCCCGTCCGGGACCCGCTCGGCGGGATTGAAGGCAATAAAGCGGACTTGGGCCCGTTCATTGTCGAACCGGTACTGCTCCCAGAGCTCTGCATCGGTGAAGTAAATCCCCGAGGAGACCTGCCGGAGAAGTTTGTTCCGCGGGATCATGTCCCTGTAGAAAGCCTCGAGCTGAAGGAGGAAGAGCTCGTCGGCTGAGTTGGCCAGAAAGTCCTGGTATTTTTGGATGTCGAACTGGCCATCCGTCTGGAACAGCGGGTCCATGGCCAGGTCCTGAGGTGGACTGAATCGAGCCATGTCCCGGACCTCCTGGTCCGTTACCCGGATCCCTCTGCGGCCGAGCTCCTGCTGGATCAATACCTGATTGACCAGCTCATTCCAGGCCGCCTCTTCGATCTCACGGTTCTGGGCCGAGGAGATCGGTTGCGCTTGGCTCCTCGAGACCCGGTCGTAGAGGTTCCGGTAGGCCGCCTGGTACTGCTCGTACATAACCGGGGTTCCGTTGACTCGACCGAGTTCCCCGAAGCCTGCGCCGGATTGGCCAGTGATATCCATCCCCCACTCGAACACCATGAGAGCCACGAAGGCGATCGCCGTCACCAGCATGATCCACTTCGTATTCTCCCGCATTTGACGCATCATAAGTCCGCCACTCCCCACTCGTGCGGCTGCATACCGAAACCAATAATTAGACCTGAAAAGCTAACGGTGGATCGGGGTCGCCTCAAGGCAGAAACTCCTTCTCCCATCGTTACTTGGGGCCGAACAGACTCCAGATTTGCGTTGACACCCTCGGAAAAAAACGACTATCTTCCGGCGTGCCGAACCGCCCTCATTTCCGCCCTTTCTCAAGCTTCTCCGAGGATTAATCGGTGGGAGAACCCCTGGAAGTCCACATTCGAAGATTGCAGGATTTCTACTGGTCGGAGGAAGATCCGGACGGGAGGGGGTTCGTTCCCCTTGCAGATGCTCTGCGAAAAGCTGGGGACCTTAGGGAGGCCAATCGTCTACTTCGAGATGGCCTGAGCCGACATCCGGACTACCTTTCGGGGCACGTGGTGGCCGCCTGGGTCAGCATGGACCAGGGAGAGCCCGACGAAGCCGAGACTCGTTTCCATCGCGCTCTGGAGCTGGATCCCGAGAATCTGGAAGCCCTCAGAGGGTTGGCCGACCTTCTCGTCGAGCGCGGGGAGGCCGAAGCGGCCCTGGGGTTCTTGGACGTTCTTCTTGGACAGGACCCACTCGACCCGGATCTCCCAGTCCGGATCCAAGATCTGAGGTTGGAGTCTCAGGCCGCCACAAAGGAGCTCACGGAACCGACGGAGTCACCCTCCGTTTGGGGAGACCCGGAAGGAGTGGAGGATGAGCTCGATTGGGCTGGGGCCACCCTTCAGGAAGACTCTTCTGCTCCGGAACGGACTCCCGGGACGGCAGAGGATCCGGCTCCGGCCCCCGGGGAGGGAGGCGAAGGTCGGGAAGAGCAGGACGAGGAGGGGGATGCTCAGGTGGTGGAAGATGGGGAGCCCATGCCCTCTCCCGAGGACATGGAAGGAGCTCTGATCACATCCACCCTTGGAGAGATCTATCTCCGGCAGGGCCTTTTCGATCGGGCGGAGGAAGTGTTTCAAACGCTTCTCGAGGAGGACCCGGGAAACCAACACCTCCAGCATCGGCTGAATGAAGCGCGGACCCTCCTCGCCTCCCGGGGGACATCCGAGTGGGTCGTGGAGGAAGCCGAGCCGCCGATGGAGTTGGGGGCCGCTCAGCCAGACCAGCTCGCCACTGGGGAAGGGGAGCATGAGGGGCAGGTGTTATCTGTCGAGGCGCTTGCTCCGGATCGGGCTGAGAAGGGTCCCGGAGAGCCGGTGGGCGTCGATGCCCTGGCGCCGGACGAGGTGATTCCCGTCGATACCCTGGCGCCGGACGAGGTGATTCCCGTCGATGCCCTGGCGCCGGACGAGGGGATTCCCGTAGACGCCCTGGCGCCGGGCGAGCTGATTCCCGTAGACGCCCTGGCGCCGGACGAGGTGATTCCCGTCGATGCCCTTGCGCCCGACGAGGTGATTCCCGTCGATGCCCTTGCCCCGGGACCCGACTCCGACGACACCGTTCATCAGCACCCGGGCGGGACCGAGTCGGGGGACGACCCCACCATCGATGCCTTCGAACGCTGGCTGGAAAACCTCCAATGAGACTAGCCGTAATCCACGGCCCGAACCTCCGGCTCTTGGGCAGGAGGGAACCGGACGTATACGGAACCGCAACGCTGGGCGAGATCAACTCTGACCTCGAGGCGGTGGCCGCGGAGCTCGGCGTGGAGCTGGAGATCTTCCAGTCCAATCACGAGGGGGAGCTCCTGGACTACCTGGAGGAGGTC
>JABDNZ010000507.1 GCA_013043565.1 Gemmatimonadota bacterium
TACCTACGGCTGGGAACGTCCTTCTAGCCCCCACCGGGAAGCTCGGCAAGGGCATCGGGGGGACAGGAGCCAAAAATCGAGTCAGGACCCTTGACCCACTACATCTTGTGGTTCTACTATGGATAGGCCGCAAGATTTTGTGGTTTGAGCAGGTTCTGGTTTTCCACACCGAAGTTCCGCCGGCGGGGAGGCCTTTCGCCGGTTTTCAACAGAACGAGCGCATTTTTTCCACCGGTTCCCGACAACGTTTCCAAGGAGAATCCCGTCAATGACCCACCCCGCCGGGCCATCGAGCGAGCCTTTCATCTTCCACGATCAAACTCCTCCGGATCTACCCGTTCCGGGCTTGACTGAAAACGCTCGAACCGTCCTCGAAAAGCGTTATTTGAAGAAGGACCCGGAGGGAAACCCGGTGGAGAAGCCGGAGGTCATGTTCTGGCGGGTGGCCTACACCATCGCAAAGGAGGATGCTCGCTTCGGGGCGTCCGAGGCTGGGGTGGAGGAAGTGGCCCGACAGTTCTACGACCTCATGATCAACGGGAAGTTCGAGCCCAACTCCCCGACCCTCATGAATGCGGGGCGGCCTCTTGGGCAGCTTTCGGCCTGTTTCGTATTGCCGGTTGATGATGCCCTATCCAACGGCCAGAGCGGCATCTACGACACCCTGAAATCCATGGCCCTCGTCCATCAGTCCGGCGGCGGAACCGGTTTCGGCTTCTCCCGACTACGTCCAACGGGATCGACGGTCCGATCCACCATGGGTGTCGCCTCCGGACCCGTGTCCTTCATGACCCTCTACGACTCTTCCACCGAGGTGGTGAAACAGGGCGGGACCCGGCGAGGTGCGAACATGGGCATACTCCGGGTGGACCATCCGGACATCCGGGAATTCATCGGCTGCAAGGCTGACACGTCCAAGATCACCAACTTCAACATTTCGGTGGCCATCACGGACGCCTTCATGGAGGCTCTGGCGGGGGCCGAGGATTACGATTTGGTGAGCCCGAAGACCGGCGAGGTTCTGGGACAAGAGAGTGCCCAGGAGATCTTCGACCTCATCGTGCAGGGGGCCTGGGCGACGGGGGAGCCCGGCATGTTCTTCATTGACCGGGCGAACCAATACAACCCCGTCCCCCACCTGGGTTCGTATGAAGCCACCAACCCCTGCGGCGAGCAGCCCCTTCTCCCCTATGACGTCTGTAACTTGGGTAGCATCAACCTCGGGATCTTCGTAAAAGAGGACTTCCGGTGGGGGGACGACCCCGAAGACGGAGTGGACTGGGACGGTCTTCGCCAAGTCGTGCATCTGTCCACCCACTTCCTGGACAACGTCATCGACGCCAACAGGTATCCCCTTCCCGAGATCACCGATTTAGCTCAGAAGATCCGCCGTGTGGGCCTTGGGGTCATGGGCTGGGCCGATATGCTGGTTCGACTCGGAATCCCCTACAACAGCGCGGAAGGGGTCGAGATGGGCCGCAGGGTCATGGGCTTCCTGAATGAAGAGGCCCGCGTGGCATCGGAGAGGCTTGCCGAGGTCCGGGGCACGTACCCGGAGTGGGAGCGCTCCATTTGGGGTCCGGATCATTCGTGCGCCCGGGCAGAAGACGGGGAGCGTATCCATACGGAACGACGGCTTCGGAACTGCAACCTCACCACGGTGGCCCCCACCGGCACCATCTCGATCTTCGCGGGGTGTTCCGGTGGAATCGAACCGCTGTTCGCGGTGGCGTTCATGCGGAATCAAGCCGGGGCCATGATGCCTGACGTGAATCCTGACTTCGTCCGAATCGCGAAGGCCCAGGGATGGTATTCCGAGGAACTGATTGAGCGAATCGCCACGGAGGGGCACATACACTTCCCTGGCGTCCCCGAGGAGATCCAGGAGGTCTTCGTCACCTCCCACGACATCTCTCCGGAATGGCACGTCCGGATGCAGGCGGCCTTCCAGGAGCACACCGACTCGGCCATCTCCAAGACCACGAACTTTGCCAAAGAGGCCACGGAAGAGGACGTTCGAAAGATTTATGAGCTGGCGTTCTCCCTGGGGTGCAAGGGCGTAACCGTCTACCGGGACGGGTCCAGGCCCGAGCAGGTTTTGTCCACCGGGAAGACCACCCAGTCGGAAGAGGATTCGGAGGCTTTGGGCCACCTCGAGGAGCTGCGGCAGGAGCTGGCGGATACGAGGGAGGAGCTGCATCGCCTCCATGGCGAGCTCGAGCAAGCCAAGGCCGATCTGGAGGACCGGGACCTCACCGCGGCATCGGCGAGGAAGAAGCGGCAACGGCCGCCCATGCTCAAGGGCCGGACCCTCAAGATGAACTCCCCCCTCGGGGACATGTACGTCACCATCAACGAGGACGGCGCAGGGCGCCCGTTCGAGGTTTTCTGCACCCTGGGGAAAGCCGGCGGATCGGCCTTCGCCCACGCGGAGGCCATGGGTCGACTCATGTCACTGGCTCTCCGTTCCGGGGTGCCCATTTCGGCCCTGAGAGATCAGCTTCGCGGGATTTCCTCGGATCGGGCCGTGGGGGTAGGGCCCAACAAAGTTCTCTCCGCTCCCGATGCAATCGGTCAGGCCATCGAGCGCTATCTTGAGGAGCAGGCAGGCATTCAAGAGGAGTTGCCCATGGAAGTGCCTGCTTCGGCCTCTCCGGGAGGGACCCAAGCCCAGACTGAAACGAAGAGTTACCACGGTCTTCACGATCACTTCATGGGAAGCTGCCCAGAGTGTGGGTCCGGCCAGCTGGCGTTCGAGGAGGGTTGCGTCAAGTGTCACGTTTGCGGTTACAGCGAGTGTGGCTAGGAACCCCTCGATATGTGAGCCCTCTATGGGAAGCCCGCCCACCCTCAAAGCGTCCGCCCCGCTGGCCTGGCCAGCGGGGCTTTTTTCCTGGTAGGTTGACCTCCAACGACCCGAACAGGACACGACCATGAGTGAAGCTCCGGACAAGGTGAGGGTAGCGGTGATCCAGGGGGCTCCGCTTCCCTTCGACCGTGATGGAACGGTTGAGAAGGTGGTTCAGCTGACCGCCGAAGCGGGGAAGGGTGGAGCCAATATCGCCCTCTTCCCGGAGGCTTATGTCGGCGGGTACCCCTGGGGTCTCGCCTTCGGTACAGCCGTTGGTGGACGCAGTCCGGCAGGCCGGAGGACATGGGAACGGTATTGGCAGAGCGCCATCGATGTGCCCGGCCCCGAGACAGCCAGTTTCGGAGAGGCGGCTCGAGAGGCGCAAACGTACCTGGCCGTGGGGATCGTCGAGCGGGACAGCACGTTCAGCCGTGGAACTCTGTACTGCACTCTCCTCTACTTCGGTCCGGATGGGAGCCTTTTGGGAAAACATCGAAAGCTCAAACCCACTGCGGCGGAGCGAGTGATTTGGGGGGAAGGGGACGGGAGCACGATGCCAGTGGTGCCGACTCCGTTCGGAAGGATAGGCGGCTTGATATGTTGGGAGAACTACATGCCCCTGGCCCGCA
>JABDNZ010000508.1 GCA_013043565.1 Gemmatimonadota bacterium
ACCCGATGGCGGCAACCCCTCCTGAGGTCCTGAGGGCGAAGGCGTCGATGAACAGGGTACGGCCTTGGCCAAGACCATGGACCCCGACAAGCTTAGGGCGTGACCCAGGAGGTCATGGCCCGGGGTCCTCGGAGGATCTCGGCGGTGGGGATCACTCCGGAGGCATTGAGTAATCGACCCATTCCCGCCATACTTTTCGTCACCTTCTGTTCGCGTTCCGCAGATGATGGTCGGAAAGCGGCGGAGGGATGGGCCGGGGTGGCGGAAGTGGTAGACGCGGAGGTCTCAAAAACCTCTGGGAGTGATCCCTTGCGGGTTCGAGTCCCGCCCCCGGCATTTCCACCGATTCAAGACCTGGTGTTTCCTCTACAAACGCATCGGATCGTACTCCGCACGGGTGGAGCTAGTGGATCAGCGGGTCGATTCTCCTTCACGGCTCCCACGGCATCGTCACGCCCATGTCTCCTCCCGGTTCGGGTGTGCTGAACTTCTGCTGGCAGGAGGCGAGGTGGCTTGGCGGAATGGGGCAGATACCGCGAACAAGTGGTTGGTCGGGGATAGGCCTCTGAAGGGCCATCCTCAACCCTGTTAAGGGCAACAGGTGGCTGGCCTGTTCCCTTTCAGTGGGCTGAGAGCTACTCCCAGTTCATCACTGGACATGCCCAAATGAACAGCATTGGTTTGAGTCCTGTGCTCCTGTCTCTAGCAGTCGTCTCTGCGGCATGTGAAGACTCATCCACCCCAGAACCCACTTACACGGTTCGAGACAGTGCGGGAGTCGAGCTTGTGGAGTCATCGGCTCCGACTCTCGGTCATAATTTTTGGGTAATCCCCGAAGAACCGGTGCTCCAGATCGGGGAGGTGGACGGTCAAGACACGTATCTATTCATGCGCATACCGCTTCGACTCCAGGCCGGGATGGGCGGTATCATGCGGCTGGATGATGGGCGGTTCGTGGTGGCTGATCGGGGCGGTCAACGTGTTCGGTTTTTTGATCCGGAGGGGAAGTTTGTCTCCCAGTTCGGTGGGGAGGGAGGGGGGCCAGGGGAATTCCCGTCAAAACTCACTTGGATGACCCTGGTCGGCGAACGGATCCCGGTGGCGGTGCGGGGACGAATCTCATACTTCGATCTTGAGGGAGATTATCTCGATGGCGTAGATCAGACGACGCCCGGGTTCTCTGCCACAAACGGCATCTTTCCGGACAAGCCTTTGCTTACCCGTATTCTGGACCCGTCACTGAATCCGATTACCGAAGGCATGGTTGAGTTGAGACAGGGACGTGTTGTCGTCGTGGGGCCAGATGGCCGCCAGAGCGATTGGTCGGCAGTGGTGAACACTGGGACGTATGCCCCCATGGAATGGAATGGTACAACAAGGTTAGCGGCTAGGCCGTTCGGACCAACGACTGTCCTTTTCGTGGCGGATTACGAATGGGTTTACGGCTGGGGCTCTGAATATCTGTCCAAGTCTATGACCGGAGTGGCAGCTTGCACCGGATCAGCCGGCGCTCTTGGGAGCCGGTGGCCGTGTCCGGCGCAGACCGAGCTGAGGCTGTTCGGAGTGGTCGCATGGCAGCGGACCACTATCCGCCGTTTGATCATGGGATTATGGACAAGGCAGGGCACCTCTGGTTGCAGCGTGCCAAGCCGAACGTCGAATGGGATGTATTCGATCCTAACGGCTCATGGCTGACGACGATCACACTGCCACCCAACCTGGAGGTCCATGAGATCGGCGAGTACCATGTCCTCGGCGCCTGGAGAGACGAGACGGATGTGGTGAACATGAGAATGCACTAGCTGGATCGGGTTGGATGATCAAATCCGCGGCTTCAACATCCTAGATGGGCGGCTCCCTCGGGGGCCGTCCTTTTTTTGTTGCGCTTAGCCTCTGCAAGACCGATTCTTAACACCATCACCTACCAGAGAAAACTCACCGAAACGAAATCTCAAAAACGGAGCCGAGTGGCCCGTCGTGGTGGGGCCTTAGGAGGAAGGATTGACCTCATGGTGAAATGGTTTTCACGTACCGACCGTCCGTTAGCCCGAAGATTCCTGTTGTTTGGACTGGTCCTCTCGACCTATTCGCTTGGTGGTTCCCCTGTGGTCTGCCAGGTCGTCACCCCCGACACACTTTTGGGGTACGAACAATTCAGGGTCGGCATGTTCTTCAGCGGCGACGACTGGTCAAGGGATTTCTATGAGGGTGGAGAATATCTGGAAAAAGCGTTACCGAACATCTCGGACTTTCGGGGCTATGCTGGACACTATATCGACTACTTCGATCCTGACAGAACCTGCTTGCCCAACGCGGAGCTGGAACAGAGGGTGAGCCTCGAAAGCCTTCTTCCTGATGGACAATATGCCGCCAGCCTCGAACCTAACGGAAAATTGGTGGAGTACATCTTGAGTGAATCCTCACAGAGCGGGGCTGGCATCACGAGGTTTTTTTCGGGCCAGGTTTCCGAATCCTCCTCTGTTCATTTATTAGTGCAGGATGTCGCGCATCGTTCTGCGATTGGCCTCCTTGACGGCCAAAAAGTCGAAGCCTTGCGACAGAAGGGATTGCCTGAGGGCGTATGTCGCAGGGAGATCATCACCGCTGCCGTATTGACCGAGGCGAGTTCCAAGATCTTCCACGAGACGGACAAGTCTGCGACAGCCAACGGGTTTTTCCTCAAGGTCAACGGCAAGTGGCACCTTTCCACGCAATATTTCCAGCGGGTCTTCTTTGTAAGGGTAGAGACACGGTGGTGAACGGCCAGCCATCGCTTGATTGAGGTGGGTGATCCGGATCTCTAATCTCCGTCAGGGGCAGGGACGGCTCTTCATACCAGGGGCGCCGTCCTTTTTTTGCGCACCCAACCCCAGGAATATGAACCTATGAGGACTCTCCATTTGCCCCGATGGGGTGCGGAGGGTTTTGGCGTTTTGAAGTCTTATCATCGACCACCCACGGGTCGCCTGACAGGGGGTTCTGCCCGTTCTGAGAGCCTTCGGGAAGAGATAGGTGTTTGGGGGGTCGTTTGGGAGGTTGAACGGCCCTCAAATCGACCTGTCAGGAGTCGGCTGAGATGCCTCCAGGTCGGGGGAAAAAAGGCAAAATGAAGTGTGGGAAAGTCGGGTATCCCTAGGATACTTTCCAGGGCAGTTTGGGGCGGACGGATGCGGATAAGGACGGACTGATACGGAAAACGAAAAGGCCAAAAGGCTAGGCAAGAGAACGGATTCGGACGAATCTGAACTGCTTCGGACAAGCGGTGAGATTCCTCAAAAACCTCTGGGAGTGATCCCTTGCGGGTTCGTGCCGAGCGGCAGGGGAGAAGTGAACTGACGATTCTGCTGACACGCGAGACGAGCGATGGGCCGTAGGCCCCGCAGCTCATTCCCGCCCCCGGCATTTCCGCGGAAACGTGCGGTTCGCTGAACCCGCCTGCGGCCAATAAAACGCGAGCTTCCCGGGGCCCTCTCTTAACATCCCCCCTTTTCAGTTCACCTGAATTATCCCATTGGCGCTCTCGTGAGGGTAAAAGAAACAAAAACCCCTGTTGAGCCTTCATCAGGATCAATGATCGTCATTTCCTCGTGATCAAAAGTCACGGTAAGAGCCTTGGTCTTTTTGTCCTCCACCTTCTCACCGCCTCTTATTTCGAGGAAATAGTCGTTATCCGGCTCTTCTCCCCACCAAAACTGGACTACATAATCCCCTTCTACTTTTCGGCCAAGGCTGTTCATGAAGATATTGCCGGTATGTGTTTCAGCTATTCCAGCCGGGAATGGAGGGCTCACCAGAGTCATGGTGTATTCCGGAAACGGGCCTGCGTTGGGACAACAGCCTGCAACCTCAGCAGAACCTTCCAAGTCTCCCGTGAAGGTGATTAGCTCGGCGCTCGCTGGTTTTGGTGGTTTTGGTGGTTTGTCGGGTTTTGCGAAGAGCGCATCGGGCGCGTCCACGCCCACGGGCTGCCTGTCGCAGGCGACCAGGACCAGGGCCAGGGTGAAGAAAGTAAGAAGTCGTTTCATGATTGGAGTCCTCCGTCGGTGAAGGTAGAATGACCGGCGTTCCGGCAGGCGAACGTTCGGGCGGGGTCGCTGGCGGACATCTAGAGACCCGGGGGATTCCTCACCAACCGAAACCCGGAGTCGTAGAGGCGCTCCGAAGGGAGATAGCCTGCCCGATTGGCGGAGCGGAGGGTGCCCATCCAAAGGCTCTCCCACCCGCCTCCACGCAACACCCGGTTTATGCCTGTGGCGGGACCCGGGGGGTCGTCCGCCGGGCTCACGGCATAGTAGGTCTCGGAGTACCAGTCCTGGACCCACTCCCATACGTTCCCGTGCATGTCGTAGAGCCCCCAGGCGTTGGGTTGTTTCTCGGCAACCGGGTGAGGTGTCGAACCGGAGTTGTCCCCATGCCACCCCATGTCGTCCACAACTCCGGTGCCGCCGTAGTCACCGGTGGTTCCGGCCCGGGCCGCGTACTCCCACTCCGCCTCCGTCGGGAGCCGGTAGTCCTTGCCGGGGTCTTGAAGGTTGAGGGTGGTGAGGAAGTCCTGGATGTCGGTCCAGTTCACGTGCTCCACCGGACAGGTGTCCCCGCAGAATTTGAAGGTGCTCGGATCGTTCCCCATCACCGCCCGCCACTGCTCCTGAGTGACCTCGGTCTTTTGCAGATAAAAAGACTGCGTGATGTTGACGGTGTGGACCGGCTGTTCGTGCGGGTCACCATTCGTCGCCCCCATCTGGAAGGTCCCGGCAGAGATTGGGGCGAACTCTTCTGGACCGAAGCCGTTGCCGAGGTCGGGGGTCACGGTGATGGCCGCGGTGCCAGACTTGCCCTCGCATGCCGCCATAATCGTGGCGACACCCAAGTCCACTCCCGTTACCACGCCCGCTCCGCTCACCGTCGCTACCGAGCCGTCGCTGGAGGACCAGGTGATCGTCCGCCCGCTTATCACATTGCCGGCAGCATCCTTTGCCGTTGCAAACAACGAAAGGGTCTGGCCGACATCCACGAATCCGGTGGATAAGCTCACCTCCACACTGGCCACCGGCTCCACTTTCGGTTCCGTTGTGCTTCCCCCGTCACCACACGAGATGAGCAAGAAGGGAAGAGACAAGAGGGCGACGCCGGAAAGGCACGGACGAACGGGGACTAGGGCAGACAAGGGGAGAGAGGGTTGGGTTGCCCGGGCAAGTGAACGAGTTCGCATGGCACACCTCCTTTGGCGAATCGCAGTGCCGGGTCGCCCTGAATCCATCGATCGAGCACCGGTTTCCGGCATGCGATGGAAACACTCACCCCACCCCGTTTACCCAGTGTTAGACCGGCGTTAACTCCGGGCCTGTTCCGTTTAACGCTCGGTGAAGCCCATGGGGAGCCTGAGGCCCTCAATTCAATGCGTTGCTGCCGCGGTGGAAGTGCGTGTATCTTGTGCTTGGATCGGGACTTCGCTTGATGAAACCAATGGCTCTCTGACCACCGACCGACCCCTAATCTTGAGTTGCGTCCAGATCGGACTCAGGGTGGGTGAGGGAAGGCCGCCCCATGTTCCAGTTCCGGGTCCTTGGATCGTTGGCCCTCCGCGCGCCGGACGGAGAGGAGGTTCTCTCTGTCCTGTCCCAACCCAAACGCACGGCCATCCTGGCGTATCTTGCCATCGCCTCTCCCCAGGGATACCACCGACGAGACAAGCTGGCGGGCCTGTTCTGGCCTGAGGTGGACCAGGAGCACGCTCGCGCCTCCCTTCGCGGAGCGATCCACTTCTTGAGGAAATCGCTGGGAGAGGACGTGGTAAGGTCCCGCGGTGACGAGGACATCGGGCTGGATAGGGAGCATTTCTCCTGCGATGCGGTCTCATTCCAGGAAGCGTTGGAGGCCGAGGACCTCGAATCTGCCTTGGACCTGTTCCAGGGGGGTCTCCTTGAAGGCTTCTTCCTGTCGGGGTGCCCTGACTTCGAACGGTGGCTGGACGGGGAGCGCTTGCACTTTCGGGAGTCGGCGGCTAGGGCCGCCTGGGGCCTGGCCCACGAACACCTCGTGGCGGGACGCATCATCGACGGGGAGAGAATGGGCCAACGGGCCCTTTCCCACGTCTGCACGGACGAGAGCGAGGCCCGTCGGTTCATCGGAGCCCTGGCGGAAGCGGGAGACCGGGCTGCAGCGGTTCGGTTCCATGAACGGTTCGGGCAGGTGCTCTGGGACACGCTGGAGTTGGAGCCCTCCCCAGAGACTCAAGCCCTGGTCGAGAAGATCCGAGAGGGAACGAGCCCGGGCCCCGCACCGGTAAACGAGGCAATTTTCATTCCTGGCCCTCAAGATACTGGGGATCCGCCCCCCATGGCTCCGGATCGGGTTAGAACGACGGGCGAGATGGCGGCAGCTCCGGCAGTGACGACAACCCCGGGTCAAAGAGCGGCCATAGGGCTACCAAAAAGGTTTAAGGTGGGGATAGTAATGGTGGCGGCGACGGCTCTGGCGGTTTGGGGAGCCTCGGTACTGAGGCCGGGTGGTCATTCTGGTCTCAATCCGAGGGTGGTGGCGGTCATGCCCTTTCAGAACCGGACCGGCGATCCGGGCTGGAATTGGATCGGCCCGACCACCTCCATGCTGATTGAGCAAGCCATGGCAAGAACGGGCCTTGTGGAAATCCGAACATTTGAGATGACGTTCCTATCGGATTATCACACTCAAGCTCAGGTTGGGAGTGGATCGGGCTCCAACCGTTTGGCCGCCTTCGCATCAGAGGCAGGGTCGGGAACGGTTATCCACGGAGCCTTCGTGACAAACGGCGACCAGATTCGGCTCGACGCCTCGGTCACCGACGTGGGGAGTGGCACCCTCCTTCGCTCTATCGGGCCAGTGATGGGAGACTCGACAGTCCCCATGGATGTGATCGAGGCGCTCCAGAAGGAGGTCATGGGTGCCCTGGCGATGGAATTCGATCCTGCGTTAGCCCCCTACGTGGATCGGATTGTCCGTCCCATGACTGCCGAGGCGGCACAGGAGTTCGCGCGGGGCGTAAGGCTTTACCTGGTGGATTTGGATTATGAGGCTGCCCAAAGAAGGCTCCTTCTAGCCCATGAGTTGGACCCGGGCTTCTTCACCGCCCTCGTCTGGGCAGGATGGAATGCCGAGTTCAACCTCGGGACCGGAAGAGAGACCGTTATTCAGCGGGATTCCATCTGGGCCATTCTGTTTGACCACCTGTCCGAACTTTCGCCCTACGAGAGGGCGGTGGTAAGGGGCTGGGAGGCCAGAGTGGATAATGATCGAGAAGGGTATGCCCGTGCCCTGGAAGAGGCGTGCGACATCGCTCCAGGGGCAAAGGCTTGTTTCAATCTCGCCATTGTCCTTTTCCAATTCCTCCACGAGCCCGAAGCCGCAACCGATGTGTTAACGACTCGCCTCGTACCAGAGCGGGGGTGGCTTCGGGGCTGGGTCCCCTATTGGACCTGGTTGGCAAATGCCTATCACGTCATGGGTGACTTCACTTCCGAGTTGGAGGTGGCAAAGGAATACCGGACGCTCTACCCCCAAAGCCATACGGCCGTCGAGGTTTACCTGGCTGCGTTGGCCGGTCTGGGGCGGGTGGAAGAGGTCGATTTGTTTCTGACTGATTCCCTTCCCACCGGCATCGAGGAACCATTTAAAACGATACTGATCGGCACGATCGGCAACTACCTCTTCCACCTCGGAGAGGACGGGGAGGCGACCCGCACCTGGCAGCTGGCTCTCCGGAGGTACGAACACTTGATTACGGCTGATCCGTCGAACGTATTCCTCCACCTTTCCGCCGGTCACGGACTTCGCTCCCTCGGACGCCTGGAGGAAGCGAAAAAGTACTTTGAAGCCGCCAACTCTCTCAGTGGAATGGAACGGTACGTCCGAGCGTCGCTGGGAATTGCCGCTGCCTGGGACGGGAACGAAACGCATGCGCGAGCCACGATGGCCTGGTTGGACGCTCAGCAGGATTGGGACTTGCGTAGCCTACTCACATTCAAAGCCTTTATCGCGGAAGCTCTGGGAGAAGAGGAAGAGGCAGTGGGCTATCTTCGGGAGCTATGGACACACCCTGACATGTACCTGTTCCTCCAGCCCCTTCGGCTGGATGTCTTCCCCGCGCTTCGAGGCTACCCCGCCTACGAAGAGTTGTACTGGCCTGAGGGGCATGGGGCACCCTAATCCTTACCCTCTCCCTCACTCCTCCGGCGCTGCCCATCACCAAAGGTCTTCGGGGAGGTTGGAGCGGTATCCGTAACGGAGAGACACCAGATGTTGCTCCGGCGAAAGGCCCTCGGCGGGATCCAGGTGAACCGCCGGCGGGGCGCCGAAGCCGGCCTCCAGGACCACATACCGCTCCTCCTTGGGGTGGTCCCAGCGCCAGAGCCAGATACGGGCCCGCTCCAACCGGGCGGATCGGACCCACTCCAATTCACTGGGTTCAGGACCGTCCCCCTCGCGGTTCCTGGCGGCAGCCGTCGCCGCGACGGCGGTGATGTCGAGTGGAGGTGCCCGTTCTTCACTCTTGGGCAGTACAGGCAGCAATGGCCTGATTCTGCGGAGCCCGAGCAGGTCCTGTGGCGGTTTCAGGAGGAGGACGGCGAAGCGGTCTCCCCATTCCATCCGCACGGTTCCGTCCAACCCCAGGTCCCGCACGGGTTTTTCCATGGCCTGCCAGAGCACCTGGGGATCGTCGCCATAGACGAAGACCTCCAACTCGTCTCCGTCCGTGCCCCACCCGTCCACAAACCCTTCGGTGGTCTCATCCAGCCGATCGGAGAGTTCCTCGGTGATGTCCCCGATCAGGTCCGGTAGGTCCGTCCCGTCCTGCGGGAGGATCAGGGAAACCACGACCCCGACCGGCGGTGGCTCATCCATCCAGGCGTCTTCCTCGAACCAGCTCTCCAGAGGCTCGGCGGGGACAAGCGTGGGCGGGCCGGACCCCGCCTCTCTTTCGGTCGCCTCGGCGTCCCAGACATAACCGATGGCGTGAAACCGCCCAGCAGCTTCGGCGAAGGCTTTCTGGGCCCCGGCTTGATCGCCGCGGTCCCAGAGCAAGCGTGCCCGCTCACGAGCCACGGCGGCGAGGAGATCGGAAGCGTCCGTGGCCATCGCCTCTTCTTCCACCACGTCCAGGAGACTCCCGGCGGCCTCCGGTTCCCCGGTTAGCCTGCGGGCCGCGGCCCGGTGAAGCCGAAGATGGGTCTCTACCGGCAACCCCGTGACTCCGGATGCCTCGAGGAATGCGTCCGCCGTGTCCAGCGCCCGATGGCACTCCACGCCGTTCCCCATGGCAGCAAGGATCTCAGCGCCCGCTCCCAGGAGGGATGCGTCGTCGACAACGGCGTACGGGTCTCCCTCTTCGACAGGTTCGGCGGTGACCGTGATGGCGAAATGGAGTGCGTTCCAGAGGTTCTTCCTGGCCTCTTCGATCCTGCCTGCCCGCCATCCTACTTTGGCCCTCAGGACCTGCTGTAGATGGTGGCCCGGTCCATGGTCGGGAAGATGCCGGAGATGGTGGTCCGCCGCGTCCAAGAGGCCCAGCTCCATCTCTACCTGGGCAAGCCCCCGAAGGGTGGGAAACCTCCAGGGATCGTCGGCGGGGGCCTCGAGTGCACTGAGAAGGTGACGCCGGGCGCCGGCGGGATCGGACCTCAGCAAACAAGCCATCCCGGCCGCGTACCGAAACGGGCTCAGGTAGGCTGGGGGGCCTTCCGAATCCGAGAGGCCAACCTCGAGCCAGCGGAGGGCCTCGGCTACTTGGCCGAGGTACCAGTGGGCGTGGCCGACCATGAGGGCCTCGTCGCCCTGGGGTCGGGCAGGCGCTTTTTGAAGGACCGCATCCCAGTCCTCGTCGCGGTAGGCCGCCTTCAGCAATCCGATGTCATCCATCTTGGTCCTCGGGTTCGCGTCCTATGGCTCCCGGATGTCTTTTCACGGCAGGCTTCGCCCCGTGGTATCAGCAGCCGAACTCGCAGGACATCCCTCCCCCGGTGCGGGAGAGTGTGGGCAGGGGTGTGGGATGGGTCAAGAAGTGTCTTTGTGTTCCTCCCCTCGGGATGCACCCTATCCGGCAGTTCTTCCCGTGCGGACCACCATTTGGGAAGAGAAGAGCGGGGGGGGGGGG
>JABDNZ010000512.1 GCA_013043565.1 Gemmatimonadota bacterium
CCGGACTTCGGGCAGGTCGAGGCGGACCCTGCAGTGATCAACCTCTCTGCGTTCGAGACCCGCTTCGAGGAACGTAGGCCCTTCTTCGTCGAGGATGCGCAGGTTTTCGATTTCAGCCTGGGACTCACCGGCCGAGGAGACGAGCTCTTCTACTCCAGGCGTATCGGACGGCGCCCCCAGGGTTTTGCTCCGTTCAGTGCCCAATACTCGGACACCCCTACGGATGCCACGATCCTGGGGGCCGCAAAGATCACCGGGAGGACCACGGGCGGGCTCTCCTTCGGCGCTCTGGCCGCCCTGACCGACTCGGAAGAAGGGCAGGCATACTTTTCCGAGGACGGCCACTACGAGGACTTCTTGGTGGAGCCTCGGAGCCAGTTCGGCGTGGTGAAGCTCCAGCAGGACTTCAACGGTGGAGCTTCTCAGATGGGTGGCATCATCACGGGCATGAACCGGAACCTGCCCTCCGACGGCAGCTTCGACTACCTGTCTTCCGAGGCGTTCAGCACCGGCGTCCGATTCCAGCATCAGTGGAACGATCGAGATTGGGCCCTTAATGGTTTCTTCGCCGGAAGCCACGTGCGCGGCGATCCGGCCGCCATGATTCGGATTCAGCGTTCCAGCAACCATTACTTCCAGCGGCCGGACGCCACCCGCCTCAGCGTCGATTCCACCGCCACCTCCATCACCGGGGCTCAATGGCGTCTTCAGCTCAGCCGACAAAACGGTCTGCATTGGACCGGGGGTGGCTGGATCGGGGAGACCACGTCGGGCCTGGAGATCAACGACCTTGGCTACAGCCGGTCCTCCGAGAACATGGAGGCGGGGGCGAGCCTCAGTTACCGGGAAATCCGTCCGGGGTCGTGGTACAAGAGCTACAACTTCCTGTCCTGGATGGCCGGTAGCTGGAGCCATGAGGCCCTGGACGACGCGGGGTCTTGGGATTCCTGGGAGAACGCCCGCCTCACCGGCACGGCGAACATCACCGCCCGGACGACCTTCATCAACGACTGGAACGGGGACTTCACCGTCACCTACAGCCCGGACCATTTCAACTACACCTTCACCCGGGGCGGCCCGGTGATGTTGGACCCGGGGAGCGCCACCGTCCGGGGGGGAGTCACGACAGACTCGAGGAAACCGGTGAGCGTCAGGCTCGGATTCAGCCGTAGGAGCGGGTTCGACAAGTCGGGGGACGATCTGAGCTTCGATGCCAGGCTAAGCCTGAAGCCGTCCTCCCAGGTGGATCTGTCGTTTGCCCCCAGAGTCAGCAAGCAGACGGTGACCGATCAGTATGTCACCTCGACCTCCACCCTTTCCTACGACCCGACCTATGGCCGGCGGTACCTATTCGGGGAGTTGGAGCGGCGGACCGTGTCGATGCAGGCACGAATCAACTGGACATTCTCCCCGAAACTGTCTTTCCAGCTTTTTGCCCAGCCCCTCCTCTCCTCCGGCGATTATGTCAGTTACAAGCAGCTGACCGCTCCACGCACCTATGACTTCGACACCTTCGAAGAAGGGTCTTTCTCCAGGGTCGACGGTGTCGTGAGTTGTGGCGGAGGCCAGATGTGCGCCGAGATCGAAGACGACGGCGATGTGAGGCGGCACGTGGACTTCGATCAGGACGGAGAAACCGACTACTCCTTCCCGGACAGGGACTTCAACATTCGGTCGTTGGTCGGCAACGCAGTCCTCAGATGGGAGTACCTGCCGGGGTCCACCATCTTCCTGGTGTGGCAGCGCCGCCAAGCCGGGAGGGTCGCGGTGGGTGATTTCGACTTCGACAGGGACCTGGAGGCGTTGTTGAACGCGCCCTCCGACGACCGGTTCATGATCAAGGTGAACTACTGGCTGGGTATATGATGGCGAATTGGCTCAACGCCCTGGGGCTCCACCGGAGAGAACTCCGGGCCTGGGCCATGTACGACTGGGCCAACTCGGCCTTTGCTACAACGGTCATGGGGGCCCTGGCCCCCCCCTTCTATGCAGCAGTCGCCACATCTCATCTCCCCGACAACGTACGGACCGCGTACTGGGCCTGGACCACCAGTATCGCCCTTTTCGTGATCGCGGTGATCTCACCCGTGTTGGGAGCCATCGCCGACTACAAGGGCGCTAAGAAGCGATTCCTGGCTTTCTTCGCCGGCCTGGGGGTCCTTTTCACCTCCTTTCTGTTCTTTGTCGGCGAAGGCGATTGGCTTTTCGCTTCGGCTGTGTTCATCGTAGCGAACATTGGGTTCGCTGGAGCTAACGTCTTTTACGAGTCCCTCCTTCCGAACATCGCCGACAAAGGGGAAATCGATCGGGTTTCCACTGCCGGTTACGCCATAGGGTACGTGGGTGGCGGACTCCTGTTGGCGTTGAACTTCTTCTGGATCGTCTGGCCTGAGACATTCGGGTTCCGAGATGTAGGCCAGGCCACTCGTTTCTCGTTCGTGAGTGTCTCGGTGTGGTGGGCGGTGTTCTCCATTCCCATCCTCCGGAGGGTCAAAGAGCCTCCCCGGGCCCTGGAAGCCGGAGAGCAGGAGGGCGTGAACCCACTGCGGGTCGGTTTCCATCGGGTCGGGGAAACCCTCAAAGAGCTTCGCAAACACAAGCAGGTGTTCCTGTTCCTCCTGGCCTTCTGGTTCTACAACGACGGAATTGGCTCCATTATCAAGCTTGCGGCCATCTATGCCGCGGAGATCGGGATTTCCACCCCGAGCATCCTCCTGACCTTCCTGGCTGTGCAGTTCCTGGGCATCCCTTTCACTTTTGGCTTCGGTTGGCTGGCAGGGAAGATTGGGGCCAAGCGTGGACTTCAGCTCGCCCTGGGGGTGTACCTGACCATCTGCATCTTCGGATCCTTTGTGACGACGGCGGCTCACTTCTTCGCCATGGGGCTGGCAGTATCCACCGTTCAGGGCGGTGCCCAGGCCCTGAGCCGGTCCATCTTCGCCAGCATCGTTCCGAAGTCCAAGAGCTCTCAGTTCTTCGGGTTCTTCAGCGTGAGCGCAAAGTTCGCCGGAATCTTCGGGCCCCTTCTGTTCGGGTTGGTGGCTGCCGGCGGAGGGAGCAGTCGTCCGGCCATCGTATCTCTCGTAGCCTTCTTCCTCATCGGGATGTTCTTTCTCTCGAAGGTCGACCTGGAGGAGGGGCGGAGGGTCGCTGCCGAGGAAGACGCTGAAATGAGGGTGGTGGAGTAGGATCAGCCGCCCCGCGCGGGGCGAATGGATCCGGGAAGTGAAAAGGGCCCCCGATGGTCGGGGGCCCTAACCTGTGTAGAAGGAGGAAGCCTCGCTGTCAGCCGGCTCTACCCACCCACCACCGATGACAGGTCCACCCAGCTTCGCCGGTCGATGGGCCTGACGCGGGTCAGGCCCCGGTTTAGCAGCACGGCACGAGTAGAAGCACACCCGGAGTACTCCACGACTGATCCGCCCACCAATTTCTGAAGGTCGAAAGCGGCGTTGCTAGCCATGACCGCGCCGAAAACCCTGTTTCCGGATCCCTGGGTCTCGAAATTCCCTTGGACGATGATGATCCCATGGAACTCAAAGTCCCCCCGAAGATCCAGGTTGTCTTTCACGAGAAGGACTCCCTGGCCCACCCCCCCGGATTGGATCCGGGCGTTTCCGTCCACATAGATGAGAGGGAAGTAGTCGCCGCAGGCCGCATCGGGGTTCAGGGGGTTTCCCCAATTGAGTTTATGGGCCTGTCCGGTAAGGCACACCCCCCCGGCGGTACTGTCGGGCTCGGTTTGGTTGATGTTTCCACCCGGAAGCCGAATGTCGGCCATGGCGACAAGGTCGTCCCATTTCAGGTCGCCGAAGTCATTGAAGTAGGCATCGTCGAGGGGGGGGTCGGCTTCAGCGACCTTGGGGTCACCCGACACATTTCCCGAGCCCGCGTATTTGACATCATTCTTATCGTTGGTGAGAATGCCAGGCTTGTTCTCGAGTGGATCGGGGCAGACGGGTCCCCAGC
>JABDNZ010000524.1 GCA_013043565.1 Gemmatimonadota bacterium
GCCCGACCTCTGAAAACAACCCGACCTACGGGGCACTGGCCCTCATCGTGGGTACCGCTTCGGTAACCGGTCTGGCGATGCTGGTTTCGGTGCCGTTCTCTCTCGGGGCGGCCATCTTCATCGGTGAGTTCGCAAAAGGCAAACTCCGGGAAACCCTCAAGATCCTGGTGGAGTTGCTCTCTGCGATCCCCTCGGTCGTATGGGGGTTCATCGGCCTCAGCATCATGAACGGCCTCATCATCGATCTTTTCGATGTTCCCGTTGGCCTAAACGTCCTCAACGCAGGGATCATCCTTGGACTGATGGCGGCCCCGATCATGACCACCATCGCCGAGGACGCCCTCAAAGCCGTCCCGGACACCTATCGAGAAGCGGCCGAGGCCATGGGGGCCACTCGCTGGCAGATCATCCTGAGGGTTGTTTTCCCCGCCGCCAAGAACGGGCTACTCGGAGCCGTGCTCCTGGGCGTAGGCCGAGGATTCGGGGAGACCATGGCCGTGCTCATGGCCACGGGGCACTCCATCAACATCCCCAACAGCGTCTTCGACTCGGTCCGCGCTCTTACGGCGACCATCGCCGCGGAGTTGGGCGAGGCCCCTGTCGGGTCGCAGCACTATGGAGCCCTGTTCACCCTGGGGATCTTCTTGTTCATCGTGACTTTCTTCATCAACCTCTCCGCCGATCTGATCGTGCGGGGAGTGAAGAAAAAGGTCTAGAGGGGGCACGCAGAATGTTCGAGGCGACTGCCCTGAATCGGCGAAACGACAAGGTGGAATGGCTTTGGAAGATGCTGTTCCTCCTTATGACCGTGATCCTGGTGATCCCGGTCATCCTCATCCTGACCGTCCTGGTGGTGAAGGGCCACGGAGCAGTGTCATGGGAGTTCCTCACCTCTTCCCCGACGAACGGGATGACAGCCGGAGGCATCCTGCCCGCCCTGGTCGGGACGACCTGGCTGGTCAGCGTAGCTTTGGTCGCGTCGGTACCGCTGGGGGTGGCCGCAGCCATCTACCTCAGTGAATACGCGCCCGATAACTGGCTCACGAGGGCGATCAATCTGGCCATCATCAACCTCGCCGGGGTTCCCTCTATCGTTCACGCACTCTTCGGGGTCGGTGCCTTCGTTCTGTTCTTCCGGTTCGGCACCAGTATTCTGGCCGCCTCCCTTACGCTGGCCATCATGACCCTTCCCGTCGTGATTGTGGCAACCCGGGAGTCGCTCCAGGCTGTTCCAAGGGCCTTCAGGGAAGCCTGTTGGAACATGGGCGCGACCCGTTGGCAGACCATTCGAAGGGTCGTGCTGCCCAATGCGGTCAGCGGGATCCTGACCGGGATCATCCTGGAGGTTTCCAGAACGGCCGGAGAGACTGCACCGATCATGTTCACCGGAGCAGCGTTCTTCCTGCCCTTCCTTCCGCAGGGAATCTTTGACCAGACCATGGCAATGTCCCTGCACCTCTACGTGATCTCCACACAGGTCCCTGGGGTTCCCGAGGAGCTCCCGTACGGGGTGGCCCTGGTGCTGATCTCCATGGTCCTGGTGATGAACGCCGTCTCCATCTCTTTCCGGGTTTACCTGAGAGGGAAGAAGAAGTGGTAGCGGCCGAAGTGGGTGCCCGGACGAAGCTGGAAATCGAGAACCTTACCCTTAGCTACGGTGGCAAGACCGCTCTAAGGGATGTGAGTTTCAAGGTTCGGGAGAACGAGATCTTCGGCATCATCGGCCCGGCCAACTCGGGGAAGACCAGCTTCCTGAGAGCGTTGAACCGGATGAACGAGTTGGTAACCGGTATGGGTGTGGAAGGAAGGGTTCTCTTCGACGGAGAAGACGTCAATACGTTCGAGAACGTTTTCGCCTTGAGACGCAGGATTGGTGTGGTATTCCCCCTCCCTGTCGGCTTGCCGCTGAGTGTTTATGACAACGTGGCTCTCTCACCTAGACTGACTGGAATCAACAAGAAGGCGGATCTGGACGAGATCGTGGAACGGTGCCTCACCAGGGCAGCTCTCTGGGACGAGGTCAAGGACCGACTCGATGCACTCGGGAGCCTTCTGAGCGGTGGACAACAGCAGCGGCTCACGATCGCCAGGGCGCTTTCCCAAGACCCGGAGCTTCTCCTTCTGGACGAGTTCTCGATTGCGGTGGACCCGGTGACCACGATGCGCATCGAAGACGTTCTAAAAGAGCTCCGATCGGAAATGACCATCGTGATGGTCACCAACCTGGTCCAGCAGGCTCGGCGACTGGCCGAGAGGACAGCCTTCTTCCTGAACGGCGAGCTGGTTGAAGTGGGTGAGACCGAAGAGTTCTTCACCGGCACGGTGCAGGACGTCAGGACCCGAGAGTACGTGGAGGGCAAGTTTGGATAAGCCGACCGGAGCCCACGCCGTCGAGACCAACGGTCTTAATCTCTGGTATGGAGACTTCCAGGCTCTTTTCGACATCGACCTGAAAATCAAGAAGGGTTTGATCACCTCCATGATCGGCCCGTCCGGTTGCGGGAAGACGACGTTCCTCCGGGCTGTCAATCGGATCGTCGAGCGTCTCGGTTACGTGCGAACAACCGGATCGGTGTCGGTCCTGGGACAGGATATCTATGATCCACGGGTCTCGAAGGTCCAGTTGCGAAAAGAGGTGGGCATGGTCTTCCAACGACCGAACCCCCTCCCGCTTTCCATCAAAGACAACGTCCTATTCAGCCACAGGGTGCACAGGGGGAAGACGAAGGTGTCCCGAGCGGAAGAGGCCGAGGTCCTGGAAAAAGCCCTGACCGAGGTGCTTCTCTGGGACGCTGTGAAAGACCGGCTGAATGATCGGGCGGTCAGCCTTTCCCTGGAAGAGCAACAGAAGCTCTGCATTGCTCGCCTCCTTCCGGTGAAGCCGGATGTCATCCTGATGGATGAACCCTGCTCGGCCCTGGATCCGGCCGGAACGGAAGCGGTCGAGGATCTGATGTGGGAACTGCGTGGCGACTACACGATCCTCATCGTGACCCACAACATGGCCCAGGCTCGGCGGGCCAGCGAAGAAACCATCTTCATGCTCCTCGGCAAGGTGGTGGAGCACCGGGCTACGGACGACCTCTTCTTCACGCCTGAGCACCAGGAAACCGCAGACTATATCGAAGGGCGATACGGGTAGACCCCTTTCCCTCACTCGACATTCCGAAACGCGAAGAAACCATCGCCGTCTCGGACCCGTAGTGTAGTATCGAGGAAGATTTTTCGATCGAAATCTGTTTGAACTCGAATCCGACCCCCTTTCAGGCAGCCGGTGACGCCTCCGAGCGCGTTCCGCCCTCGGTGATCTGGAGCTACGTGTGACCTTTCTATCAGACCTTCGGTTCGGTATCCGGATGTTGGTCAAAACGCCCCTGCTCTCTTCCGTGGCGATCCTGACGATCGGTCTCGGAGTGGGCCTGACCACGCACACCTTCAGTTCCGTTTATGGGACCATTCTCAGGGGGGTGCCGGTCCCGGGAGAGGAACGCCTCACGTTCATCGGGGAAAATCGGCTGGAACTGGGCATCACCGAGATGGAGATGTCGATCCATGATTTCGAGGACCTTCGAGCTCAGCAGACCTCCTTCGAGGATGTGGCCGCGTTCTATCAGGGAACGGTCAACATGGCGGGCGATGAAGGACCTCCGGAGCGATTCGCCGGTGCATACGTCAGCGCCAACGCCTTGGCCCACCTGGGTGTGGAACCCTTGGAGGGCAGGACGTTCAGGGAAGGAGAGGACGCTCCGGACGCATCGCCCCGTATCGTTCTTGGGCATCATGTGTGGGAAAACCGCTTCGCCTCGGATCCTTCCATCGTAGGTACGTTCATCCGTGTGAACGGCGAAACCACGGAGATCATCGGCAT
>JABDNZ010000526.1 GCA_013043565.1 Gemmatimonadota bacterium
CCCCGACACTCTCAAACGGAAGGGGGGACCCGTCGTTGTCCAGAACCAGGATCTCGGTACCCGGAAGCGGACGCCCAACCGTATGATGCCGTTTCTCCTGAGGGTCGTCTGGGTGCGTGACGGCGACCACAGACCCGCATTCCGTCAGTGAGTAGGCCACCCTGAAATCCTTACAGAGGCCCTTCTCCACCGCTCTCCTCAGATCGTCGGAGGCAGGCCCTCCAGCCGCCAACGCCAGGCGCAGGGAGGAAAGGTCCAAGGAAGCTTCCTCCTGCTCGAACAGTCCGGTCGAGAACAGGGTCGGCACCCCATAATGGACGGTGGCACGATGCCTCTGAATCAAAGCGAGCGTCTCTGCAGCGCCGAAGCCCGTCTGAAGGATGAGAGTGGACCCCGACACGATCGAACCCAGAATGCCCATTCCGAGCCCGAACACGTGAAAGAACCCCGTGACCCCAATCACTCGGTCCCCTGGTCCGAGGCCCAGGGACCGGGCCGTTCCCAACACGACTTCGAGGAGGTTTCCATGGGTCATCTCCACACCCTTGGGTTTCCCCATGGTTCCGGCGGTGTAGAGGATGGCGAATGTGTCTTCTTGGGGACTCAGGTCCACCTGAGGGTAGTCACGGCCCTCTCCCGAGGAGAGGAGATCCTCGAACTGAAAGATCTGGTCATCGTACCAGAGGTCTTCCTCTCCGACGGTAACCACGTACTGGAGCTCCGGAAGCTGAGGTAGAAGCTCATCGAAGAGGGAGAGAAAGTCTTCCCCGGCATGTTCTTCTGCACTGACAGCCACGACCGCTTCGGAGTGGCGGAGCATGTACTGAAGCTCAGGCTTCGTAAGGTGGGGATTCAGCGGCACCACCACCGCGCCGAGCTTTGCTGCTGCAAAAAGGGATACCACGAACTCTGGGCATGGGGGGAGGATCAGGGCCATCCGATCCCCGGCTTCAATGCCGAGGGAGCTCAGAGAGGCCGCGAGGGCATCCGACCGGGTGTCAACCTGGCCGAAGGTGATGAACTCATCCTGGTGGAGAAGGAAAGCACTCTCCGGATCACCGGTGGCTCGGTTGGCCAAACATGCGGCAACCGACATGCCTGTGACGCGCTCAAAAAGCGCCATTGCGCCTCCTGAAGAGGTGTCTGACAAGACCATTGAAAGTAGAGATGGTCGGAGAGACCGTCAAATCCGAACCTTAGCCCAGTAAATCCATAAGAGCCAGAGACTTGGAGAGCTCCATGTGGTTCGGGTCAGGCGCTGGCTTCTGCCAAGACCTCCAGGACGATCTCGTCAGGGACCTCCCGAGCCCAATCCTCGTTCTGGGCCACGGCACCGGGGTAGGCAAGGAGCACGTACCTGGGCTTCCCCTGCCTGCCTTTTTTGTCCGACCTTGTGTAGCCGAGAATGGTCTCGGCACGGAGGCCAGCCGGGACGGTGGTGGGGAGATTCAGAAGGCCTGCCATTTTTCGGAGCGTATCGGCGGTTCCCTTCCGCGTGATTGCCAGTCGTTCGCCCAGGCGAGCTTCCAGGACCATACCCAGAGCGACGCAGCTTCCGTGAGGAAGGGCATAGTGTGCCGCTGCTTCAACGGCATGGCCCAGGGTGTGTCCGAAGTTCAGGATCTTTCTGAGTCCCGATTCCCGTTCATCCTTGCTTACGACTTCCGCCTTGATTTCGATGGATCGAACGACGACCCGACCTGTGGCTCCGACCTCACCCCCGAGGACACAGGGGATGTCCCCCTCGAGATCGGCCAGGTAGACGGGATCCAGAATGGCTCCATGTTTCACGGCCTCCGCCAATCCCTGGGCTCGCTCCTCAACCGGAAGAGTCACCGCCACTTCAGGATCCACCACGACCAGGTGAGGAGGGTGAAAGGCCCCAACGAGGTTCTTCCCTTCAGTAACATCCACCCCGCACTTCCCACCGACGGAGGAGTCGATCATGGCCACCAGGCTGGTGGGGACCTGCACAAGGGGGATTCCTCTCATGAACGTGGCCGCCACGAAGCCGGCCAGATCCCCGGTGACCCCACCCCCCACCGCCACGACTGCACTGTCCCGCCCGAACCCGGCATCCAACATCTCACCTGTCAGGCGCGCCCATTGTTCCCTTGTCTTGGACGCTTCCCCAGGGGGGAAGGTGAACAGGCGTGCGACCTTTCCCTCGCCTTCCAGGCCGCCCACGATCTGGGCACCGTAGAGCTCCCCTACGGTTTCGTCAGCGATGACCGCATAGCGGTGGGCTCTGGCATGGGCCGGGATCATCCGGGGCAAAGCCCGGCGGATCCCCGGCCGTACCCGAATGGTGTAACCCCGAGCCTGACCCCCTGCTTGAACCTGGATGGTGTCCTCAAGAAACACGGCGACTTCTCCCTTTCGCTTCCCTGTTTACCCCTCTGAAACCGCCGGGCTCAGCCCCCAGCTTTTTCTCGAACCTCTACCGAGATTTCCGCCGGGACTCCGATTCGAAGGACCGCCCCCGGCCGCTCGAGGACCTCGGTTTCCTCCAACGTCCCAGGAGTCGGAAATCCTGCGGCCGCTGCCCGGAACCCCTGGACGAACCCGTCACGTTCTTCAGGGGAGTCCCACACGCTGATCCAGATCAAACCCTCTGTTCCGGACGGCCCTCTCACGAGGGCGTACCTGTCGCCGTCCCACCCCCTGGCCAGGGCACGTCCATCGGGACCCAGATGCTCTTCCAGGAGCACCTCGAACTCCCCCTGGCCGAAGGTGTTTCCGTAGAGGATCTCAAATCCGGGGTCAAGCTCGAGCTCCAGGTCGGTGGGCATATCCGGCTCCGGTCCGAAGGCCAAGGAGGGACGGAGGATCTGCTCGGTCGATTGGGGGAGATTGGGGCCGAAGGGGGCCGGCCGCCCCTCTTGCGCCTGCCAGAGGGCCGAAACGAAGGAATACCCACGGAGATAAGGGAAGAGAAGGGCTTCCTGGATAATCTTGGGAGCCGAGCTGAGGGCCGGGTATTGGTCCCTTAGAGCCTCCATGGCCGGACCCAGGAGCTGGGAGATGTCAGGAAGCTGGGACAGATCCACCGGCTGCCCACTCTGCTGCTCGGCCATGTACTCCATCATGATCAGGGTCGCATGCCCTTCGATGGCCGACTGGGCAGCGGCCTGGTGGTCATTTCCCCGTTCTTCGGCCGTGAGAGAGTCGAGATTGGCGGTTTGGTCCTGCACCGCATGGACCAGCTCATGGATGAGAACCCCCTCCAACATCTCCTCGGGCATGTCGTCCATGACAAAAAGAGCCGTAGAGTCCGGGTCATAGAACCCGGCTACCTGCTCCTGATAAACAGAGGCCAACAAACCTCTCAGATCCAATCCCGGGTCCACCAGCCCTACCAGGGAGTAGGCCTGGGTCAGGAGAGCGGCTTCCTCCGGAGGAAACTCCTCATCGAGCTTGTGAAGGAGGTAGGACTCCAACTCTTCCCTTGTCCTTCGTTCCGCCCGGATAGGTTTCACGAGCTCCATTTTCGCTCTGGCAGCGAGGTCCGGGAGGAGGGCCGCCACCCTGGCTCCCAACTCTGGATCGGACGAGGTAACGTAGGTCGTATCCGCGACCTGGGGACCACAGCCCGATAGCAAAATGGCGAGCGCTGCGGTGGCTACGATCATTCTTCGCATTCCTTTTCAAAATCCTTCGGACTCAACACCAGGCGAATTTCCGCAGGCTCCATGGGCCATCTTTCAGCGATGTCACCCACGAGCATCCCAGTCTCCGGATCTCGAAGATCGGGCAAAACTTCCAGCAGAGGCTGGACCACGAAGGTCCTTTCCTTCCAACGGGGATGGGGCACTCTGAGTCCGTCCTCGCGGATGATCCATCGGTGAAAAAAGAGGATGTCCAGATCCAGCGGCCTGGGAGCATTCCTCGGGCCGAGAGTTCTTCCGGCATCTTTTTCCACCCCCTTGAATATGGATAAGACGGTCGCAGGGGGAAGGTCGGTGGATCCAGATGCCACCAGGTTCAAGAAGGCAGGTCGGCCCGTGTCCCCGATGGCGGGGGTTTCAAACACGGACGATCGGACGGAGAGATCGATCCCGGCCTGTGCGAGGGCCCTGAGGCCAAAGCAAAGGTGGCCGAGGCGGTCTCCAAGGTTGGACCCGAGAGCTGCTACGAGGGGGTGGGTGGCGGAAGACCGGCCCATCAACCCCCTGGAACCCGACCGTAACGATCCTCGATTCGGACAACGTCGTCGAGCTGGGGCGTCGAGGCCTCGAAGACGTCGCATTCGGTCAAGGCCTGCATCCGGTGAATGGTACCGGGAAGGACCCTGAAAGCCTCCCCTTCTCCCAACTCCACCTCCTCGAGGACCTCCATGGAGGATCCCACCCAGAAACGCATCTTCCCGGAATAAAGGAAGATGGTCTCGTCCTTTACCTCATGGTACTGCAGTGAAAGGGACTCCCCGGCGTTGATATGGAGTATCTTTCCGACATATTCAGAGGTCTGGGCCCAGATGAGCTCGTAGCCCCAGGGTTTTTCGACTCGATGGGGAGCCTGTTTCACGGGTTTGGCCTCCGCCGCGTAAAGGGATGGTGGGGCCGGTTCGGAACGAGGGTCCGGCCCGGCTCAAAACAGTGTCGTTGATAGTGATTTGGGTCAAGGTGCTGGAAGAATGCGGGACCTTGAACCAAACCAATCCATCCTGCCGCAAAATGGCGCGAGAGGGCTCGTGCCCCCTGGGGATCGGAAGAGCAGCCGATCCCCGGGGGGACGAGGGAAAGGCCCGGAAACTGGGGCCGGACCCGGCCCCATGCCACCGGGGTAGGACCTCGCGGCACGGTAGTTGCGCCCGAGAGGGCAGCCTCGAACGGAGACCCGGTCGGCGCACCATGCCTCCGCACCGACCGAATCAGAAACGGACCGTAGGACGCCAGGGATATCATGTCGAACGGAAGACTCAACCCGAGCAGCGGATTCAAAGCCACGCTTCCGAAGCTTCTCCTCTTCGCCGGCGCTCTCTTTTTGTTCGGCGCCATCGGTGGGGGTTGGGGAGCCTGGCAAAACCTCTGCGTCGACTGCCCGTCCATCGCTCAGATCTCCACCTGGGAACCAGAGGAAACGAGCAAGATCTTGAGCCACGACGGCCGCCTCGTCGCTGAGATCGGCCTCGAACGAAGGACCCCGGTGGCTCTGGAGGACCTACCTGAACACGTGAAACACGCTTTTGTCGCCCTCGAGGACAGACGCTTCTACTCCCACCGGGGTTTCGACATCCGAGGGATCCTCAGAAGCGCGTTCAGGGCCGTGGTGAACCGATCGTTTTCCGGCGGCGGGGGGAGCACGATCAGTCAGCAGTTGGCCCGGAATATGTTCGAGGAGCGGATCGGGCGGGAAAAACGAATCGCCCGGAAGTTGAAGGAACTCCAGGTAGCTCTGGCCCTGGAGGGCACGTACTCCAAAGACCAGATCCTGGAAGCCTACATCAACCAGATCAACTACGACCGGGGTTGGTACGGGATCCAGACGGCATCGAGGAACTACTTCGGGAAAAACGCTTCGGAGCTCAATCCGGCCGAGGCGGCCATGCTCGCCGCTATTCCGAATCGGCCTGCTTACTACAACCCGATTCGGAACCCTGAAAACGCGCTGCGGCGACGAAACCTCGCCCTTGGCCTCATGGTCGACCAGGGATTCCTCACGGAGGACGAGGGTCAGGAGTGGAAAGCCTACCCCTTGCCGGAATCGCAGGCCGAGCCCCGAGAGGGACTTGCTCCCTATTTCCAGGAGTGGGTGCGGAAGACGCTCGACGATCGGTTTGGAAGCCAGCTTTACACCGGCGGCTTCACGGTTCACACCACACTCGACCTGGACATCCAAGCCGCGGCCGAGCTCTCCATGGAGGAAGGCTGGGCCTACATCGAGGGACTGCCCGGGTTTGATCATCCCCTCTATGAAGACTACGCCGAGCAGACCGATCCCTTCGAAGAGGGGGAGACCCCTTACCTGCAGGGGGTCTTGATCGCCCTGGACCCACACACCGGCGGTGTGAGAGCCATGGTCGGTGGGAGGGATTTCCGGCACTCGAAGTTCAATCGAGCCACCCAGGCCCTCAGGCAAGCCGGATCCTCCTTCAAGCCTTTCGTTTATACGGCGGCCCTGGCGAGTGGGATCCCGGCTTCCCACATCCTGGTGGACGCTCCGGTGGTCTTACCCCAGGTGAGTGGGGAAGAGTGGAAACCACAGAATTTCACTGAAGAGTTTCTCGGCCCCATCACGATCCGGGAGGGGCTGAGGCGGTCCATCAACATGATCGCCATCAAGCTGGGGTTGGAGGTCGGCCTGGAGACCGTGGCTCAGACGGCTCAAATGATGGGGCTCAGGACCGAGATCGAGCGCTTTCCCTCCACCTCGATCGGCGCCGCAGAGATCATTCCCATCCAGATGGCCGAGGCTTACGCGACATTCGCCACCCTCGGGACCCGGGTCCGGCCTCAGCCGATTCTGAAGGTCTTGAATCGGGAGGGGGATGTTCTTTGGGAGCCAGAGCCGGACAAGGCCCAGGTCCTCGATTCCCTCACGGCCCGCATCATGGTCTCCATGCTGGAGGACGTGGTGGCACGAGGGACGGGGTACAATGTGCGAGACCCCGGCCGGGGAGCCCTCACCTATGACGTTCCCGCGGCCGGGAAGACTGGGACGACCAACGACGCGACGAATGTCTGGTTCCAGGGGTTCACCCCAAACCTCATGGCCACCATATGGTTCGGGATGGATCGGCCTGTCACCATCTGGGAGGGGGCCACAGGAGGCGGCTTCGGTGCGCCGGTCTGGGGGAGATTCATGCACCGTGTTTACGTCGGGGACAGCACCCAGGCCCATGCCGATTCGGTCTTCCGCGCCCGGTATCTGAGCGAGGATAGTACTTCAGGCGGGGCACTGCTCGAGGCGGATTCCACCGGCGACCAGAGACCAGAGGAAGTCCTGGGTCGCGGCTACCTCCTCCCAATCCCCGACCCCTGGCCGGTCCTCCCCGGCCTGGTGACGAAGCAGGTAGACAACCGGTCGGGGCTGTTGGCCTCCAGATGGTGCCCCGCAGACTCTGCCTATGCCGAGCTCTTCCTCCCCGGTACGGAACCGACCGAATTCTGTGATATGACGGGATTCCGGATCCGCCGGAACCCGGCGCCCGAGGAGAAGGACCGATGAACGCCACCGCGGAAGCCCTCTTTCCCATGCCGGCCCCTCGCAAGATTGGCGGAATCATCCGGTGGTGGGACTCACGCTTCTCCCCACGCTGATCTCGGGGATGGACCGGGTGGTTCGGATCCTCTGGGGATTATTCTGATACGTCCAGGCGATGCCGAACCAAAGACGGAGGGACTAGGGGTGCTTCCTCTTGGAGGTCAACCGCTTGCTCGAGGATCTCGAGCCCCCTCTTTATCCCCACGGAATCCCTGGCGTGGACCTCCCCGACCGGATCCCCTGGTTCTACCCGATCACCCAGGCCGACTCTGAGGTTGAATCCAACACGCAGGTCCACTGGATCCCCCATCCTCAGCCTTCCTCCGCCGAGCTCCACCACTCCGTAGCCAAGAGCCGTCGGCGAGATCACGCCGACAAACCCTGAGGAGCCAGCCTCCAAGACCGCTACTTCAGGGGCTCCGGGGATCTCGGAGGGGTTTTCCACAACGGAGGGGTCGCCCCCCTGGAGCTCGACGAGGCTCTCCATTCGCCCCATCCCTCGGCCCGAGGCGAGGGCTTCCTGGGCTCTCTGAAAGCCCTCCTCGGGCGTCCCCGCAAGATCACCGAGGAACAGCATCTCCCCCACCAAAGTTGCCGAGATTTCTGCCAGGTCCTCGGGTCCGTCCCCGGCGAGACAGCGAAATGCCTCGCGGGTCTCCAGACCGTTTCCCACCGCCGTCCCAAGGGGCGCGCCCATGTCGGTCACCAAGGCAGTCGTCCGGACTGCCCGCTCCTCCCCGAGGGTCACCATGGTCCGGGCCAACTCCAGGCTGTCCTCCAGATTCGGCAGAAACGCCCCTTCCCCGGTCTTGACGTCCAGCACCAGGCCGTCGAGTCCCTCAGCCAGTTTCTTGCTCATGATGGAAGCTGCAATCAGGGGCACCGATGGGACAGTGGAGGTGGCGTCTCTGAGGGCATAGAGGCGGCGGTCCAACGGGGCGATCTCTTCGGTTTGGCCGATCATGGCCACACCGATCCGGTCCAGAATGGAACGGAATTCCCCCAGCGTAAGTTGGGTCCGGAAGCCTGGGATGGCCTCGAGTTTGTCCAACGTGCCGGCAGTGTGGCCGAGGCCCCGTCCTGACATCATGGGGACACATAGCCCGAGCTCCGCCGCCAGGGGAGCCAGGACAAGAGACGTCTTGTCCCCGACTCCGCCGGTGGAGTGCTTGTCGACCTTGGGCTCAGGGATGGCTCCAAGATCGAGAACATCACCCGAATGGATCATGAGGTCGAGGAGGGATTCAAGCTCCGGACGGCTCAGTCCGTTGAAATGAACGGCCATCAGAAAAGCCGCCATCTGATAATCCGGGATCTCCCCCCTCAGGAATCCGAGAAAGAAGCTCTCCAGCTCTTCCCGGTCCAGTTCCTGGCCACGCCTCTTCTTCTCGATGAGGCGGGTGGGAATCATTCCCTTCACTCGCTGCTCAAACGCTTTCGGGCAGTTTGCAGCACGTCATCCACGCGGGTTCGAACGTCCTCTGCGACCTCATCAAACCGTTCGCCGGTCGATTTCCGGAGTCCCACCGCTGCCCGGCCAATCCGCCTTCGGGTCCTCCGCCCACTTTGGGGCGCCGAAAGGAGGGCGGCGGTGGCTCCGATGGCAGCCCCGAGAAGGAGCCCTGCCACAAAGCCCACCAGTTGATCCTCAGATCCCTCGCTCATGTCTTCGTTCTCCTTATCGCTGTTAATGATCCGCCGTTCATCCCCCTGGGGGTGCTCGGCATGGCCTCCCTTGGAAGGTAAAGGCCTGGTTGCACCATGAGAACCATGCCGGACACGGAAGCCGCGCCGTGGTCCTACCTTTCTACCTCTGTATATTATTCGACGGTCCATATGATGAGAGTTCTTGGAATTGATTTTGGAGAACGGCGCATCGGGTTGGCACTGAGCGACCCGACCGGAACCATCGCTGCGCCATTGCCGACCCTGAAGAGACGGGTCGGCAAGCGTCCGCCGTTGGCGGCGCTAGCGGCGATCGTGTCGGAAAACGAGGTCGAAGCCTTGGTCATGGGCCTACCGTTGACGCTGGACGGAGAGGACTCGGATTGGACCCGGACCGTAAGGGAGGTTGGGGCGGCATTGTCAGACCGAACCGGACTCCCTTTGCACTTTGTGGATGAGAGGCTCACTTCCGTCAGAGCAGAAAGGGCCGTCAGATCTTTGGGACTTCCGAAAAAGAAACGTGAAGCCAAGGAACGAGTCGATGCTGCTGCGGCAGTACTGATTCTCCAGAGTTGGCTCGATTTGCCGCCCGATCGCCGACAGGGAACTTCATGAAGAAGCTTCTCCTCATCTTGGCCTTCGCGGTGGGCCTGGTCGCAATCTCCGGCCTCGTAGCCTTCAACTCCCTGGTGCACGGCCCAAGCGGTGATCCGGCCCCCCCCCTGGTAGAGGTCGCCATCCCACCCGGAGCAGGATTTCAGGAAGTAGTGGACATACTGGATGCCCGGGGCCTTGTTCGGAGACCCGGCTTGTTCCGCATCTATGCCCGGTTGAAAGGGGCGGACACCCAAGTGCGGGCTGGTCCCTACTCATTCCCTGCTCCGGCCTCCTGGGACCGCCTACTGACGGATCTCACCGAAGGCCGGGTCCTTACCCAAACCATGACCATCCCGGAGGGATTCACCCTCAAACAGATGGCCCCCCGGATCGCCGCCATCACAGAGGTCCCGGAGGATTCCGTATTGGCCGGGTTGACCGGCCCGTCCCTGGACGAAGTGTGGGGGGTCCCGGGGCCAGGGCTCGAAGGGTATCTCTTTCCGGATAGCTACTACCTTGCCCAGGGAGTGCCGTTGGCAGAGGTCTTGGCCGCCATGGTGGGCCGCTACCGGGAGTTCTGGAACCCGGAGAGGATCGCCTCGAGGGAAGCCATCGGGATGACCGAGGCCGAAGTGGTCACGCTGGCCTCCATCGTCCAGGCGGAAGCCAGGCTCCGGGAAGAGATGCCTACGATCGCTTCGGTCTACCATAATCGTTTGGCCCGGAACCACCGCCTCCAGGCCGATCCCACGGTGTTATACGCTCTGGGAGGACCCAGGGCCCGTCTGCTGTACGCTGCGATGGACTCGGTCGCAGACCATCCCTACAACACCTATACCCACAACGGACTACCGCCGGGCCCGATCGGGGCGCCGGGGGCAGCGGCATTGGACGCAGCCCTGTCCCCTGCCGAGACCGACTTCTTCTATTTTGTGGCCCATCCAGACGGGAGCCATATCTTCTCCCGCACGCTTTCGGAACACAATCGGGCCGTGGCCCAGAGCCGTCGACTCCGGGATCGTCTTAGACGAGAGCAGGGCCAGGGCCAGGGTAATGATCCTCGCTGAAGCCCTTCGACTTATCGTCATCACCGATGGTCTGTTGGCGCATCCCCGAACCGTGGAAGAGGTGGTGGTGGAGGTGCTCCGGGCGGGGGTGAAGGCCATCCAACTCCGAGATAAGGAAGCGTCAGCCCGGGAGCTTCTGGATCACGCCCTCGTCCTCAGGGGACGGACCCGGGAGTTCGGGGCGCTCCTGTTCATCAACGACCGGCTGGATGTGGCTCTGGCCGCGGCCGCTGACGGAGTGCATCTGGGCCCCAACGATCTTCCTGTTCATGCAGCCCGTCGAGCCTCCCCACCCGGATTCCTCATCGGTACGTCCACTGACATCCCCGACGTTGCGGTAGAGCTGCAAGCCGCCGGAGCAGACTATATCGGCTGCGGCACCGTTTTTCAGACCATAACGAAAAAGGACGCCGGGGAGGTGATAGGGATCGAAGGGCTGGCGGCAGTGGCCGCCGTGGTGGACATCCCCGTCGTAGGGATCGGAGGCGTATCGCCTGAGGGTGCAGGGCAGATCGCCGAAGGGAGTGGGGCAGTAGGGACGGCGGTCATCCGCGCCGTCATGGCCTCGTCGAACCCTGGAAGAGTCGCGAAGAAGCTGATGGCGCCATTTGGCGGCAGAGGACCGGCGGCGCAGGAACGAGAGCTCTTGGGTGGCTCCTCATAGTCGGTCTGCCGGTGGTCCTGGCCGGATGCAGGTCAGGAGGCGGGGCGGTGGAACCTGGCCATCATCCAGGACCTGGTTCACAGACACCCGGTGGACACGTCGAGGATCTTCGGGACCGGGCACTCCAACGGATTCATGATGGCGTGTCGGGTCGCGGCCCAGCTCATTACCCCGGTGATGGTCGAAGCCAAGGAGGGGGTCTCCCCAGCGAAAGCTCCATCTATCTCCGCTGATCCCTGGTGAGGATCGTGGCCGCGGCCATATCACCGGTGACGTTCAAGACGGTAGCACAAGCGTCGTAGACCGGATTCTGCTTCACGACTTCCAGCAGGAGGTATCCCTCAATTGGGATGCCGACGGCGAAGTATAAGGGGAGGCGAGTGAATCCCGGGGAACCGCGGGGTATCCCGACTGAGGTGAACCCGAGGAGGATGGAGCCCATCAGGAAGATGAGCATATCCCCGAGGTTGAGCGTCACTTCAAAGAAATGGGCCAGGAATAGCATCTTCAGGGTTGGGGAAACCGGTTGGTTCATCTTGAAGGCCGACACACAAAGGGGTAGAACAAATCCCGTGGCCTCCTCCGGAAGATCCAACCCTTCCTTCCCTCCCTCGATGAGAGCTGGAAGCGAAGCGATGGAAGACTGGGTGCTGGCGGCCACGACCTGAGCCGGGAGAGCGGCCTTGGCGAACTTCTTCAGGGGGGTCCGGCCCAGGAGAGAAGCCAGCGGATAAAGGGTCCCGGTTGTGAAGACCAGGGCCCCGCAGACCAGGAAGAAGAAGAGAGCCACGAGCCCGACTACAGCCAATCCGGCCCCCAGCGTGAGGTTGAGCATGATGGAGAGAACACCGACAGGGGTCCCCCATAACACCCAGCTCACCAGAATGAGCATTGCCTCCGAGAGAGAGTTCAAGACTCCAGACAGTGGGGACCGTTGGCCTTCCGGCAGGCGCCCGAGAGCAGCCCCGACCAGGACCGTGAAGATCAGGACCTGCAGCAGGTCTCCCCTTACGGCAGCCTCCAAAGGGTTCGGCGGGACCAGGCCGACGAGCCAATCGAGGAATGTTGCGGGTGCGTCTGCCTGGACGTTCTGAGCGAAGGCCGGGTCTAACTGCCCCTGGATGGACTCCAACAAGCCGGAGGGGACTGGAAAAAACCCCAGGATCTTGCTGCCGGCGACGAGGGTCAACAAGCCCGCACCCAGGAGCATCAGCAGAAAGAGGGCGAGGGCCCGGCCCCCGAGTCCGCCGATGGCCCTGGCGCCGGTAGGCCGAATCATGGTTGAGAGAAGGAGGGTGACGACCAGGGGCACCACCGTCATCTGGAGAGCGTTCATCCAGAGCTGCCCCAGTGGAGAAATCCATTCGGCGAACACCTGGATTCCAGGCATCTCGGCACCCCGCCCAAGGAGGCCCAAGGCCGCCCCCAGGGCGGCTCCGAAGATTGCCCAAACCCCTAGGGACGGATGAAACTTCACCGAGGGCGTCACCTACCTGCCTCCCGGTGGGGCGCGGGTTGGTGGGCCAAAAATAAAGCGGGGTTTCCTTCCCCGCCCGGGAAAAACAAACGTTTAAGTGGCATGTTCCAATATTACCAGGAGAGGTGGTGCATCACCAAGGATAGGATGAAAAATCCCGGGTCTCTCTGATCCGGGGAGATATCGGTGGGAGGGATGAACGCAGGAAGGAAGGCTCGGTGGTTCGAGCCAGGGCTGGAAGATGGCTTAGAGGTTGCGAAGTCTGTTACTCGTCTTCCACCATCCCCCCCCTTTCCCGCCCAGCATCAAACGCGGCCGTCCTCTTTGCGACTCTCGAAATAGGCACGTATCTCACGATGCAGTTGAGGTTTGTGGGAGTCCCAACGCCATATCCCTTGGGGATCCAATGAGATGTCGGAGAAAGGGTCAAAGGAATGATCGTTCAAGATCTTCAGGCGGCTGGCATACTGCCTATCCAGCAAATCACCGTGCCACAGGTGAAAAACACGGCCTGGGATGTATCCAACCCGGCCTTCCACTGCCTCGAAGAACCCTTTAGCCCAGGCCCGGTAATGGTCTTCCCTCGGACCCTGCATGTTCAAGGCCTGAATCCCGATATCATATCGGCCCAAGGCAGCTCCAAGGATCGCTCGATCTGCGCCTCCCACGACACACACGTCGTAGAGCCCATGGTCTTCGAGTACTTTGCGTGAGCTTGCCCAGGCCAGCCCCACAGTGGAACGAAAACCCACCGGCACGTCAGCGTTTCGAAAATCATCATCGGTGGCCTTGCCCTGATGCATCAGATAGATGGCCGAAGGTGTCGGCGCCGGACTCTCCGCAGTGGCATCCGCCCGCGGGATTTCCTCCAGATTCTCATTCCTGGGTAGGTTCACTCGATGATCATAAAGGTGGATCAACTCATAGCGGTCTAGAGCCGTCATCGCGTGGGAAGCCCAGCCGTCTGACTCGAATAGGACATCACAATCGATCCAGGCTACGGCGTCGCAGGTCTGGGGCAATGCGTCAATCAGCAGGTTGAGCAATCGTTCCTTCTGCCAGATGACGTCATCCGACCTGAATCTCAGCACACGGTCCGCGTCGGACTCCCTCAATGCAAAATCGCCGGTATAACTGATTTCCGCCGCAGCCAGGGGGACCGAAAGGTGCCTCCGGAAGCGGCGGTAGTTCTCTAGGCGTAGACGATAGCCCACCGGATTGAAATAAGCCGTGATTGCCCAGAGCTTGTTCATCGCTCGAGTTCCGAGCAGGCAGTGGGTTCATTGGTCGGCAAGAG
>JABDNZ010000529.1 GCA_013043565.1 Gemmatimonadota bacterium
GGCCGATTTTGCTGGAATCTGGTCCATGCGGGCTATGACCGAAGCAGGGGACTCGGTGCTGGTGGCGTACGAAATGACGGCTACCGATGGGACCGATGGCTGGTCCATCACGTTCCCCGATCGTGAGCCGATTATGGCACATACCGTTGAAGCTGCCGGGGACAGCGTGGTCGTCCATTTGGGACCGTACCCCAGCGCCCTGAGGGACGATGTCATGGTCTCGACGGTGACGGTTTTCCGAATGGTAGACGGCAGTCTGGCGGGATACTTCACGGCGACCTATGCCGCCGAAGGCGGGGATGAGATCCTGAACGGTCTCCAGATGGGAGAGCGGATCCAGTAGGATTTGGCTTCCAATCCAGATCAACAGGTCGGAAAGGGCCCCGGACGCATCCGGGGTCCTTTTCTACGTCTCCGGAGCCGGATCAGAAACGCCTGGGGCTCCATTGCGGAAGGCGGGACCCGCACGCAAGTTGGACCCGTGCCCCAGGAAAACACTTTTTTGGCGGAGGGAACGGGCTATGGGCCTTGACCAACAGGATGTACTGAGTCGTTTCCATGAGATTCTGGTTAGGGAGTTCGGCTCCAGATCTCCGTGGGACCTCAGCGCTCCTTTGACCGTAGCGGACATCTGCCACAACCTCGTGCCCTATCATGTTCGCCGGCATGAGCTCGGGGTGAGCACCGTGGCTGAGTATGAACACGCTCTGCTTCGACTCCTGGCGGGGCACGGAGATTACCTCGCGGTCGAGTCGACCCCCACTCGAGAGAAGATCCGAAAAGAGCTTGATTCCTCGGACCCGGATGTAGGGATCTACCGTGACTTTGCCGGGGCCGACGTTCGCCTGAATCCAGAGAAAGTGGAGATGCCGCTCGTGCCGACCTCAGAAGAAGGACTCCCGCCGTTCGAGACCTGTAAATGGTGTCAGGGAGAGGTTCCTCAGGAAGCCAGGGTGAACTTCTGTCCCTCCTGCGGGAAGGACGTCCAGCTCGTGCCCTGCCAAGCATGTGGGGAAGAATTGCATCACACCTGGCAGTTCTGCGTGGTCTGCGGTGCGGAGACCGGGGCGGAAAAAGGCCACTGACCTTCGCCCCGGGATGTTCCTCGGGGAAGAGAGATCGGTCCATGGAGGACGACCACTTCGCCACGGGGTGGTCGTTCTGTTTTCCCGCCGGTCCGAGCTTTTGACACACTAGACAAACCGGCGGTCTTGGGCGATTCTGGACACGTCGGTGGGCGGCTGGGCCACGGCGTGGAAGATCCGCTAGGACTGCCATGCGTTGGCAAGACCTGCCGAGGGCATGTGGCGAGACTCCCTTCATCCCAAAGCGAGCATGAGCGATAAGGCCGTGCCGGAAAGAGACCCGGACGCAGTCCGGTCCTTCACAAAAGCCTTGCTGGCCGACCTTCAGGCTTTGGAGGAGGTCCTCGCCCGGGGGTTGATCGAGTCCGGCGTGCGGCGGCTGGGTGCGGAACAGGAAGCCTTCCTGGTGGACCGGAGTTTTCATCCTGCCCCAGTGGCACCCGAGGTTTTGGCCCGGCTGAACGATAAAGCGTTCACGCATGAGTTGGCCCGTTTCAACCTGGAAATGAACCTCGATCCTGTTCTCCTTGAGGGCAGGTGTTTCCAGACCGTCCAGAACGAGATCGAACGGCTTCTAACGAAGGCCCGGGCCGCAGCAGAAGAAGAGGATGCCGACGTTCTTCTGGCAGGAATCCTACCCACTATCACCAAATCCGTATTGACTCTGGACAATATCACCCCCATGCCGCGGTATTATGCGCTGAACGATGCGCTGAACCGCTTGAGGGGAGGAAAACCGTACGACTTGAAGGTGGTGGGCTGGGACGAGCTCCACGTTCAACACGATTCGGTGATGCTGGAGGCCTGCAACGCCAGCTGCCAATTCCACCTGCAGGTCTCGGCGGACGAGTTCGCGCCCTTTTACAACGCGGCCCAGGCGGTCCTTGCTCCGGTTCTGGCGGCCGCTGCCAATTCGCCCATCCTTTTCGGTAAACGCCTTTGGGCCGAGACACGAATCGCCCTTTTCCAACAGTCTTTGGATACCCGGGACACTTCGGTTCACCAGAGGGAGATGCTTCCCCGGGTCCGGTTCGGGG
>JABDNZ010000532.1 GCA_013043565.1 Gemmatimonadota bacterium
ATCCGGTTCAGATCGGCCGGTGAAACCGGGCGGTCCATTCGAAAACCAAAGAGGGCGGCGCGTCAAGCGCCGCCCTCTCCCTTTCAGTCCTGCTTTCCCCGGTCCTGGCCCGTCAATGAGGCCTATGGAATCAGAGTTTTGGGATCCACTTTCCGAAGCCCTTGAGGAGGAAGACCAGACCTGCGGCCAGGACCCCAGCAAGAAGGATCGGGGCCAGTTCCGCGAAATCCAGCTCGTCTTCAGCGGTTGCCTCACCACCGTTCCCCTCACTCCCTGGTTTCGGGCCATGGAGATAGCAGAATTGGGAGTCGGGCCGAGCTTCCCGCTTGCACTGATCACCGTCGCGAGTGGTCCCTTCACAGCGTGCCATGGTCATTCTCCTTCAAAAGAAGTCCTACTCAATACTACGCGTTTCAGCTCGTGAGGGTTCAATCGGCCCTACCGCGAAAGGCTCACAAACGCATGTCCCGGGTACTTCGAAGGGACCTCTGACCGGAAAGAACCTCATGAAGGACCAAATCTCCGTGGTTACGGGGGCCAATTCAGGAGTTGGCTTCGAGACTGCCCTCATGTTGGCGGAAGAGGGTGGGACGGTCGTATTGGTTTGTCGGGATCAGGAAAAGGGTGACGACGCCTTGCGTCGGATTCGAACCCAGGTGCCCAATGCCGATCTTCGCCTCGAGATCGCCGATCTGGCGAATATGGGAGAGGTTCGGGAGTTGGGAAGAAAGCTCTCCTCCGAGCACCCAGGCCTCCACTTATTGGTGAACAACGCCGGGGTTTACCGGGCCGGTTTGGAAAAAACGGTCGACGGTTTCGAGCGGACCCTGGCCGTCAACCATCTCTCTCACTTTCTGCTGACACATCTCGTTCTCCCCAACCTGTTGGCGGCGAGAGGTCGCGTCCTGAACGTGAGCTCGGAGGCTCATCGCCGAGCCGGGCTCGATGTCGAGTCCCTGGAAGCTGCCATTCGGGGCGAAACTCGCTACAACGGGTGGGTGGCCTATTCCGATTCGAAGCTGGCCAACATCCTGTTCACCAAGGAGTTGGCGAGGCGATATCGTCAGGAAGAGCTGGCGACCTGCGCCTTCCACCCAGGCGTCTTGTCTACAAGAATCTGGAATAAGAACCTGAATCCCGTGAGCCTTCTCATGGTTCTCTTCAAACCCGTGATGGGTAAACCGGCTGTGGGTGGCGAGGCGGCCCTATTCCTCACCCAGGAGCCCCCGGAGGCAATTCACGGGCGGTACTTCAACAAGAAGCGGGAGCGGGATCCGTCACGCCGGGCCGATGACTCCCGCCTGGCAGAGGACCTCTGGGAGATCAGTCTGCGGCTCACGGGTTTGGCGGAGGACCCCCCGTCCCGATCGGGCTGACCTGTTTCCACCTGTCTCGACCGGAAACCTCCTCGACCGACGTCTCGTAGGGCTCACCAGCCCATTCTCTTCATCGAGGAGGTATTTCATGGTCAACATCCTCAGGCGAATCGCGAAGCTCGTCCTCAGCTGGATCCAAAACCGGTTCTAGAGGTGGGGGGAGAGGTTTCAGCCCCTCCAGGACGATCTCACCCTCGATTCAGTCCAAGAAGTAGAATCCGGCCAACTCCGTGAAGTCCCGGATCTGCCCCTTGATCCAACTCCGGTTCCGTCGGAGCTCCGACGCCATGAGTTTGGCCACCGCCGGGGCGGCCTCAGCAGCGGCCCTTGCGTCGAGAATCAGCGACCGGGTTCTCCGTGCCAGGACATCCTCCACCGTTCGAGCCATCTCCTCCCTCACCGCCCAAAGGATTTCACCGCTCGTGGCCCGCAGCCGGGGGTGAATCGGTTTCGAAAGATCCGGGTCGGAGCGGATCAAGCTTTCCACCGCCGGGGCATCCGATCCATAAGCCGCCAGCTCGCCAAAGCGTTCCGGATGAGTATGAAACCCGTGGATGTTGAGGTCTTCGGTGACACATTCCTGGGGCTCGAGGCCTCCCAAGACAATGCCGTGGTCCACCGCGTCTTCAGCCATCTTCCGGTAGGTGGTCCACTTTCCCCCGGTGAGGGTCAGGAGGCCGGAGCTGGATACATGGAGCGTGTGGTCGCGAGAGATGGAGGCTGTGTCTCCGTCTTCCCCCTGGCTGACCAGCGGTCTCAATCCTGCGAAACAAGAAAGGACATCGGATCGGATCGGGTCCTTTGTCAGATACCGGGCCGCATGGGTCAGGAGGAACTCCACCTCTTCCTCGAACGGGACAGGTTCCAACGGGGTCTCCGAGACCGGCGTATCCGTCGTCCCCACGATAACCACGGTGTGCCACGGGATAGCAAAAAGGACCCTGCCATCGTCGGTATGCGGCACCATGATGGCCGAATCCCCGCCCAAGAAGTCTCTGGGGAGGACAATGTGTACACCCTGGCTGGGTTTAATCATCGGGGATGCCCCGGGTTCGTCCATGCGCCGGATTTCATCGGTGAAGACCCCAGTGGCATTCACGACGACCCGAGCCTTTACCTGGAGCCCCGCGTCGGTTTCCTGATCGACGGCGGACAGGCCGGTCAGGAACCCATCTCGATCCTTCTCTAGCCCCACCGCCGCGCAGTAGTTGACAAGGGTTGCTCCCTGCCCGGCGGCAGTTTGCCCGAGGTCCAGCAGCAACCGGGCATCGTCGAATTGACCGTCGTGATAAACCACTCCTCCCCTCAGGCCTTCCGTTTCGATGGTCGGCAGGCGCTCTACCGTCTCCTCCTTGGACAGATTTCGGGACTTCCCAAACCCGTATTTTCCAGCCAAGGCGTCATAAACCTTCATGCCGATGCCGTAGAACGGGGCTTCCCACCAGACATAGTTGGGGACCACGAACTCCAGGTCCTGGACGAGGTGGGGGGCGTTCCTTCTCAAGCGCCCCCTCTCCCGAAGTGCCTCCATGACCAGCGGAATGTTGCCCTGTTGGAGGTAGCGAACTCCTCCATGGACAAGCTTCGTGCTGCGGCTGGACGTCCCCTTTCCAAAGTCGCTCTGTTCAACCAGGAGGACACTGTAGCCTCGGGACGCAGCATCGACAGCCACTCCTATCCCGGTTGCTCCGCCCCCGATGATGGCAAAATCCCAAGGCTCCGTCCTCTCGGTTGCTCGCCGGAGCATCGCTTCCCTTTTCATGCTTCTCCCTTCGATCGGTGCACGACCTTCACTCGAGAGTTTCCCCCGGGCGTCCTTCCGCCTAGGTTGCCTCCGCCTACAGGCGGTTTCGGGTTGGGGAACCGCCGCGCCAGAGGCAGACCACAGAGGAATAGTGCTCGGGAATGGTTCACAAGGAAACCAGAAACCCATCAACCGGCCCGCTCACCACCCTTCTTCAGAAGGTGGTGGAGGTTCGTCCGGAGGAGGTGACCCTCCTCCTCCTCTCCGGAGCCTACTTCTTTTTTGTCCTTGCCAGTTACTATGTCATTCGCCCCATCAGAGACGAGATGGCGGTGGTGGGGGGTGTAGAAAACCTGGCATGGATGTTCACTGCGACCCTGGCAGGGACCCTCCTCGTCCATCCGCTCTTCACGTGGGCGGTCTCGCGTTTCCCCCGGAAGCGGTTCATTCCCATCGCTTATCGGTTCTTTATCGCGAACCTCATCATCTTCTTCCTGTCCATGCGTATGGCCCCAGATGGCGCGTACGTATGGATCGGGAGGGTGTTCTTCAGCTGGACGAGCGTTTTCAACCTGTTCGTCGTGTCGGTCTTCTGGGCGTTCATGGCCGACATCTTCCGATCCGATCAGGGGAAACGCCTTTTCGGCTTCATCGGGATCGGGGGAACCCTCGGGGGGATCCTCGGGGCCACCCTCACAGCAGGCTTGGCCGAGACCTTGGGGCCGGTGAACCTCCTCCTCGTCTCGGCCGCCCTTCTTGAAGTGGCTTTGCGGTTGGTGAGAACGCTCGGGAGGCGGGTCACCCTGACGGGGTTCGGAAGCAGGAAGGACGAAGAGGAAGCTATGGGGGGAGGGATCCTCTCGGGGATCCAGGACGCTTTCCGCTCTCCCTATCTGTTGGGCATCATCGCGTTCATGTTCCTTTTCACCGTCACATCGACCGCTATCTACTATCAACAGACGGACATCGTGGGCCGGAGCTTCGAAACGCCCGGAGCGCCTGCGGCGTTCTTCGCCAGAATCGATCTTTTTGTAAACGTCCTAGCGGTTTTCACACAGGCACTCCTCACCGGCAGGATCATCAAATGGTTCGGGCTGGGTGTTGCCCTCGCCATTCTTCCTCTCGTTACCATCATCGGACTTTTGGCCCTGGGTGTTTCCCCGACCCTTGGAATCCTGTTCGCCGTCCAGGTACTCCGCCGCGGGTGGAACTACGGGCTCATGAAACCGGCCCTGGAGACGCTCTATACGGTGGTTCCGCGGGAGGAGAAGTACAAAGCGAAAAACTTCATCGATACGACCGTTTACCGGACCGGGGACCAGATGGGGGCATGGTCGAACCGTGGTTTCATGGCCCTCGGAATGAGCTTCACCGCCATGGCTTTCATAACCGCTCCTCTGGCTGCCATCTGGTTGGCCACTGGACTCGTCCTGGGCGCAGCTCAGCGGAGACGGGCGAAGCCACTGAATCAATTGTCTGCAACGGCTAGGTCTTAGCGAAGAGGAAAAGAGGAGGGGTTTACCATGTCAACTCGAAGGGAGTTCCTCGCTGGCTCGGCTCTCGCCGGGCTCGGGGTGGGTTTGGGTTCATTTTCCACGATCGGATGTGGTGGAGGGCAGGGGAATGCCGAAGGGGAGCCGAACGCCGAGGCGGGAGGAATCTCCCCTGCAGAGAATCCCCTTCGCATCCTGATCCTGGGCGGCACTGCCTTTTTGGGTCCGGCCCAGGTGGACTATGCCCTCGCTCGTGGCCATGAGGTGACACTTTTCAACCGGGGCCGAACCAACCCCCACCTCTTTCCCGACGTTGAGAAGCTGATCGGCGACCGAGCGGAACCAGACTACTCCGCTCTGGAGGGACATGAATGGGATGCCGTGATCGACAATTCGGCCAATGTGGCTTCCTGGCTGGATGATGCCACTCAGGTGCTCCAGGACCGGGCTGGGCGTTACCTCTTCGTATCCAGCATCTCCGCCCACTCGGACAACAGCACGGTCGGTCAGACGGAGGACGGCCCGGTCTTCTCGGAAGAGGATTACAATGATGCCGTGGCCTCCGGAGCCGGCCTCGGCGCCGCCTTTGGCCCGAACAAGGCCCAGGCCGAGCGGCTGACCTTCCGAGCCTTCGGGGACCGGGGGATCGTAGTCCGTCCCGGGCTCATCGTTGGACCCATGGACAACAGTGGCCGCTTCACCTACTGGCCGGTACGTATCGATCGAGGAGGCGAGGTCCTTGCTCCGGGAGACGGGAATGATCTGACTCAGATCGTGGACGTAAGGGATCTGAGCAAGTTCATGGTCCATCTGGTGGAGCAAGAGCAGTCAGGAACCTTCAACGCCACTGGTCCCGAGTCACCGATGACCATGGCAGAGATGCTCGCCGGGATTCGCTCGGTGACGTCCACTCCGGTCACGATTACCTGGGTGCACGCGGACTTCTTACGGGAGCATGAGGTCGGCGGCTGGATGGAGATGCCGTGTTGGGTCTATCCAAGTCCAGAGACCGCAGGTTTCAGCGCCTACGATTGCACGAAAGCCATCAATGCGGGTTTGGCCTTTCGCCCACTGGCCGAAACAGCCAGGGATACCCTTGCCTGGTGGAAGAGCCTTCCCGAGGAACAGCAGGCATTGCGGACCGGGATCGACCCGGAAAAGGAGGCGAACATTCTCAGAGTTTGGAGCGAGAGGAGCGCATAGCTCGCTCCTGGCCCTCGAGACCCGAGCATCGCCGGGGGATCCGATCATGCAAGGCGGTCGTCTTCATGAGCGGGCTGGGCCGGCGGCTTCTCCGGGGTGGATTTCCATTCATCCCGCTGGAGCCTATACTACCCAGATCTGCTTTCTGACTAGCCGGAGATTTTCGACGAATGAGCCTGGAAGACATTCAGGCAGTTATCGATAGTGCCAAAGCACGAGGTGTCGACCACCTGGAGGGTTACATCCGGCAGAGGGCGCCGGAGATGGCGGAGCCGAAGGTCAAAGAGACCGCCGAGGTCGCGATCGAGATCATAGAATCCGTCCCGATCTTCCTGGCCAGGGCTTCCCAGGAAGCTCGGAACCGGCAGATGGTCCGGACGGTCCAGCCCGTGCTGGATCATGCGGAGCAGTATTTCCTCCGGCCAATGGACCTGATCCCTGAAATGACCATGGGATTGGCGGGCCTTCTGGATGACACGTACCTCGTACTTCGGATACTCCAGAACCTGGACCGGGGGCCGGAGCCCTTCCTCGATTGGGACCTGGAATTCCCCCTGGCCTTCCTCAGAGGGCTGGTAGGCAAGGAAATCGGAGCGAAGTTGGACACGCTCTCGGTCGCGGCCATGCAGGAGGTGTCCCAGCAGTTGGCCCTGGTCTGGGAGCAAGTTTCCCACGACGCCTGAAACGGGGCCCTACCAGGTCCCTCCCCGCTCTCGCCAATAGTCGGAAACGACCCGGACAAACTCGGCGTTGGACAGGTCCTCCCCCGGTCGCCAGGGGCTCTCCCCGATCCAGCAGTGCCTCCTCTTCCTGCCATACTCGAACGATGCATCCGGATATGGGTCCGAGAGGCTCCCCAGGGCCTGCTCCATCAACTCTACCGCGTTGTTCAGGTAATAGGAGTCCATGTCGCCGGTGGCGATATGGAGTTTTCCGGCCAGGCTAGGGCCTACCTGATTCCAGTTCTCCGTCAGGTAGTGAGTGAGATCCCAGTTCTCTCGCCAATACTCGGCCACCTCCCGGTGGATCTCTCCGGTCACCCGGTCCCAGATGGGAGCGGCATAGCCATCCGTTCCGACAGGGCTGAAGATGGCTTCCCAAATGGCCCACTGTCCGCCGGATCGGCCGTTGGGGCCCACGGCCCTCTCGTAGCTGTTCTCTTGCAGGATGGTAGACGTCACGTTCCCGTCCGGTTGGCGGGCGTTGGGCCTCTCGACCCTCACCCACTCGGTCCCGGACCAGTAGGCGTTTTCGTCCTCGTAAATGTTCACGATCTGGTAGTAGTGGAAGTCCACTGGATCCGGACACCATCCCCAAGCTCCACCGAACTCCGCCGGGTTCAAGATCTGGATCGCCAGCGCCTCCCACCCCCCGGTAGACCCTCCGGCCAGGATCCTGGCCCATCCTTCCGGTATGATTCGGAAACGGCTTTCAAGATGGGGGATGAGTTCCTCCACGAAGGCGTCACCGTAAGGACCCACGTTTACAGAGTTTACCGAGTGACCGGTATCGTAGTAGGGGTTCGCATCCCTGACCGTCACCAGGATGAGCTTCGGGCTCTCCGCCGAACGCCAGAACTCGGAGAACCCGGCGCTGCGGCCGCGCCCACCCTCCGCCTCTTCGGAATATCCGAAGGGCGCTCGGCCTCCGGGGAAGTGCCCTGTCAGATAGACGACGGGGTATCGGCGATCCGTGTTGGTCCAGTAGTCGGACGGGAGCAACACATTGGCTCCGATGAACATGTCCTGGCCCCAGAATTCGGATAGAGCCTCGCTGCGGATCTTCACGAAGCGGACCAACTCTCCCTGATCGGCGGGATTCCCCTGTTGCAGCGACCCGCCTTCGGGCACTTGACCAGCGTCTGGAATCACCCGGTCGATGAGGAAGCGAAAGGAGTCTGAACGGTTCGGATCGATTCGAATCCGCTGAGGCTCGCTCGATGCGTTTCCTGGAGCTCGCCACGGGCTTTGACCAGCTCCTGAATTCAGGTGCATCTCTACAACATGCCCGTCAGCCCGGTGGAAGGTAGTGAAGACATTCAGGAAGGCCTGGGCCGTGTATTCGCCCGGGGGCAGATCTTTGATGGAAGAGAGTGGATACCCGATGGCTCCTCCTGCGGCCGGATCCAGGACGACCTCTCCGCCGCCACCGAGACCCTCGATATCCCAACCCCAGAAAGGAACTCCCCTGAGGCCGGTCTGGCGCCTTGGCTCGGCCTCGCCATCCCGACTGACAATGACATACGCCCTACCATGAACCGGCACCTCCAGTCCCAGCGCTTCGATCTCCTCAGCGGCCGACGGAGAAAGCTCGACGACGAACGAGGGAGCCAGGTCCTCGGAAGCCGGTCCCTCGCAACCTCCGAAGAGTGCAAGAGCCGCGGCGAGAGGGAGTGATCTCCGAAGGGTGATGCGAGTGGCGGGTTTCATGAGCCGAGGGTCCGTATTCCGTTGCGGGGGAAGGCAGGGCATGACCGGGCCCGGTTGCCCCAGGACGCGTAGGACCTAACCTTGACCGCCCTGCGAAGACAGGCAAGAAGCGAAGCGAAATGGAGGAAACCCTGTGTCGCGCATGAAATGGATCTCTCACCATCGTCCCGCCCTGGCCAGCATCTCTCTTGTCCTCGCCCTCGGCACCCTCGGCGGGTGTGGGAGCGACGCCGGGAGCGTCGCAGGCTCAGGCATGGATCAGGGGGGTTCGGTTTCGGAAGACCCCCTTCTACGGTTTGGATCAGATGGAACGTTCACGATCGTGCATTTCACCGACACTCAGGACGATCACGAGATCGATCCGAGGACGGTGGAACTCATGGAGGCAGTCCTGGAAGACCAGGACCCCGATCTGGTGGTCTTCACCGGGGACAACGTCCGATCGGGCCCCGAGAACCCTGAAGAGGTGAGATGGGCCATGGATGCCATCGCCGGCCCCGTCGATTCGAGGGGAATCCCCTGGCTGGTCGCATTCGGGAACCACGACGAGGATCATACCCCCGAAACCGGGATGAACGAGGCCGCCATGCTGGAGTACTACATGGGTTTTCCGGCCAACGTGAACCAGCAGGGACCGGAGGGTGTGAACGGCACCGGGAACGTCTGCGTTCGGGTTTTTGGCTCCGACGGGTCGACCCCCCTTCTCCACGTGTGGGCGCTGGATTCTGGCCGCTATTCGCCCGACACCATCGCTGGACAATCAGTTAGCGCCGACGGACTTCGAACCTATGACCGGATCCGTCCAAGCCAGATCGACTGGTACGTTCGGACCTCCCGGGAGGCGGAGGCTCGGTTTGGGGCCAAGGTCCCCGGCATCATGTTCTTTCATATCCCCCTTCCCGAGTTCGATCTCATGTGGGAGAACCGCGAGAATCACGGCGTCACGGGAGAGAAGAACGAGGACGTGGCGGCCGGCGCTTTCAACAGCGGTCTCTTCAGCGCCGTGATGGATCGGGGTGACGTGGTGGGGATTTTTGTTGGGCACGACCACATCAACGATTTTGTGGGAGACTATTTTGGTGTCAAATTGGGCTACTCAGCCAATGTCGGGTTCGGGACCTACGGTCTGGAGGGAGACGGGGCGGACCGCATGCGCGGCGCCCGAGTGATCGTGGTCCCGGAGGATGATCCCGGCTCTTTCGAGACCTTTATGGTGTACGCTCGAGATTACGGCATTCGGTAAGAAGACTCTAAAACGGAGACGAGCCAAATGGCTTCTGTGCGGCTTCCACGCCTTCTGGCTGCTTTTTTGTTCCTCGCATCGCTGGCTGGGCCATTCCCGGCTTCGGCCCAGGAGGGCACCCGCCTTCTGCGGTTTCCTCACATCCACGAAAACTCCGTGGTCTTTACCTATGGTGGGGACCTATACACGGCATCTTTGAGCGGCGGCGAAGCAAAGAGGCTCACCTCCCATGAGGGGCTGGAGGTTTTTGCTCGATTCAGCCCGGACGGTAGGTGGATCGCCTTCTCGGGCGAGTATGCCGGCACTCGGCAGGTCTACGTGATGCCTTCGAACGGGGGCACTCCCAGGCAATTGACCTTTTATCCGGACGTCGGGCCCATGCCTCCCAGGGGCGGCTATGACCACCTTGTCCTGGATTGGACCCCGGACGGCACGAAAATCATGGTCCGGGCCAACCGTACGCCCTTTGGCCAGAGGGTGGGTCGGTACTACCTCGTCGACCCGGTAAACGGAGGGTTGGAGGTCCCTTTGGAGATACCCGAGGGGGCGTCCGGTGCGACCTTCGATGAAACCGGAACGAAGCTGGCCTATAACATCAAGAGTCGGGAGTGGAGGCACTGGAAGCGATATCGGGCTGGACGGCAGCAAGATGTCTGGACGTACGATCTCGCCAACCACAGCTCGGAGAGAATCACCACCGAAACCAGCACCGACAATTTCCCCATGTGGATCGGTGACGAGATCTATTTCGTCAGCGACCGGGACGAAAACGAGCGGCTGAACCTATGGGTGTACGACGCCGGCTCGGGGCAACAGACCCAGGTGACCCGGCATGCCGAGTTCGACGTCATGTGGCCAAGCCGGGGTGTCGGGGGCGTGGTCTACGAGAATGGTGGCTTCATCTACCACCTGGACCCAGAGACGAAAAACTCCAGACAGCTCACCATCTCCGTGACGGGCGATCGACCCTACACGACACCCTACTTCAAAAACGTCTCGGACGACGTGGAGTCGTTCGATATCTCTCCCAGCGGGAAACGGGTGGTATTCGGTGCCAGGGGAGAGATCTTCACGGCGCCTGCGGAAGACGGAAATATCCGGAATATCTCCCGGACCCCGGCGCACCGGGAGCGGGGGGTAAGCTGGTCGCCGGACGGAAGGTGGATCTTTTTCTTCTCGGACGCTTCTGGCGACTACGACCTCTACGTGATGCCATCGGATCGGTCGTCCGATCCGATCCGCCTCGTCTCGGGTGAGGCCGTGTGGGTGGACGCCGTCCAGTGGTCTCCCGACTCGAAATGGCTGGCCTGGGCCGACAACATGAATCGCCTGAGGGCTATCGAGATCGAGTCACGGGATTTGGTGGAGATCGACCGGACCGGAGCAGGAGCTCTGAACGACTTCAGCTGGTCCGGCGATTCGGAATGGATCGCTTACGCCAAGAACAGCCCCAACACCGTCTCGGCCATCTGGCTGTACTCGTTCGGATCCGGGCAGCGAACCCAGATCACCGACGATATGACCGATGAGTCCAGTCCGGCCTTCGACCCGAAGGGTAGGTTTCTCTATTTCGTGTCGGCGAGGGATTTCACTTATGAAGGGGCGACGAGCGGTTTCGAGTCCCGGATCTTTGTTGCGACCCTGACCACCGACTACGGTCACCCCTTTCCGCCGAAGAGTGATGAAGAGCCAGCCGTGGTCGGTGCTGAGATCGAGGAGGAAGCGGAGGGAGCGGAGGAGGAAGGAGGACCGGCGCTCAGGATCGACCTCGAAGGTCTCGGGGATCGCGTGATGGCTCTCCCCGGGGTCGACCCAGGGAGGTACGGCGGGATCATCCCCACGGACGACGGGCTACTGTTCTTTTCCGCTGGCTCCCTTCGCAAGTACTCCCTGGACGATCGGGAATCATCGGAGATCATCGCAGGCATCAGCGGACTGGCCATCACGGCCGATCGAACGAAGCTCTTGTACCGAGCGGGGCGGGGGGCGTTCGGTATCGTCGATATCAGGCCGGGCCAAAGAAACGATGCCGGCCGCCTCGACCTGGATGGGATGGAGCTTCGGATTGATCCAAAGGTCGAATGGGCTCAGGTCTACCATGATGCCTGGGTGATCATGAGGGACTGGTTCTACGATCCGGACATGCACGGAGTGGACTGGGAGGGCATGCGTGATCGTTACGCTCCCTTGGTGGACCATGTCGCTCACCGGGCCGATCTCGACTACGTCATCACCGAGTTGATCGCCGAGATGAACGTGGGCCATGCCTATGCCAACTCTTCCCCGGAGATGCCCAGGCCCGAGCGGGTGGACTTGGGGCTCCTCGGAGCAGAGTTCGAGGCATCGGGAGATCGGTATCGAATCTCCAACATCTTCCCTGGAGAGAACTGGCACGGGGAGTTCCGGTCCCCGATGACCGAGCCGGGGATCGAAGTGGAGGCAGGCGACTTCCTGATCGCTATCGACGGGGAAGAGGTCACTACGGCCGAGAACCCCTACTCATTTCTGGTGGGGAAAGCAGACCGGATCGTGGAGGTCACCGTCAACGACCGGCCTTCGCCTGATGGAGCCCGAACCTTCCAGATCCAGCCTGTCACGAGTGAGTTAGGGCTCCGCTACCAGGAGTGGGTGCGGAAGAACACAGCCCTGGTCGACTCACTTTCAGGCGGGCGCATCGGCTATATCCACCTTCCCAATACGAGCGTGCCGGGGTATCGGGAGCTCTTCGAGGGCTACCGCCCGCTGCATTTGAAGGAAGCACTGATCCTGGACGACCGTTACAACGGCGGCGGGTTCATCCCTGAAGAGATGGCATTCATGGTGGGTACTCCGCTCCTGAACTACTGGGCTCGGCGCCACCTGGACCTCTATTCACAGCCCGCCGTTGTCCACACCGGACCAAAGGCGGTTCTCATCAACGGCCAGTCTTCGTCCGGTGGGGATGCTTTCCCATACTACTTCCGACGGTTGGGGCTGGGGGTATTGATCGGGGAAACGACCTGGGGCGGCCTGGTGGGGATCAGCGGGAACCCGGCCTTTGTGGACGGCGGCAGCCTCTCCGTTCCTCGGTTCGCGTTCGTGGACGCCGAGGGAGATTGGGCTGTGGAGGCCGAGGGGGTAGCGCCGGATCCGGGCTTCGAGGTGCTGGACAGGCCGGAGAACATCGCTGCGGGCCAGGAGTTGATCATCGAAAGGGCCGTCCAACACCTGCTGGAGGAGCTGGAGAAGCCTCAGTACCAGCGTCCCGGGAAGCCGTCAGGGCCTATCCGGCGGCCGGGTGGAGGTGGCCTCTAAGGGACTCTCCCGCGAACTGGCTCTGGGAGGCCCGGTTTTCTACCGGGCCTTCCAGGCCTCCAGGATTTCCGCCTCCCGCCCGGGGGTCAGTGGAAACCTCGGGCTGTTTCGGCGTTCCTCCGACACAGCCTCGGAGTACCACCAATCCCGGGTGTCGAGATGAGTCCGGGCCAAAGGCCTCATCTTCAAACCGTACTCCAAAGCCTTATCGATATTGATGCTGGTGTACCCTAGCTCCAGGCCGTCCAGGAGAATCCACGGGACGGCAAAGTGGAGGCCGTGAGCCTTGAGGAATTCATAGTCGTCTACCCAGGTCCAATGAACCTCTTTCCCGGTGCAGAAACGAAGCCCGTAGAGGAACTCTTCCTGGGTGAGCGGGGAAGCCGGTCCAGCGATATTGAAGATTCCGCCGGCTTCGGTTTCGACCAGGTGAACGCAGAACTCCGCTAGATCGCGAACGTCCAGAAGCATCACCGGGTCATCCCGCCTTCCCATCGCCAGGACCTCTCCGCCGCGCTCCATCCTTTCCACCCAGTACCCGTGCCGGTCCTGGCTCTCCCCAGGCCCGGTAAAGTGCTGGGGCCGGGCGATGATGGCCCGGTCGCCAAAGGCTTGTTGGGCCTCCATCTCCCCGAGGGTCTTCATGACCCCGTAGGCCGCGCTTCCATCCTGGCCCCCAGATTCATCGACGGTATTCGGCTGCACCGATTCGTCGATGTTCATGGTCAGGTAGGGGTAATAGACCCCTGTCGAGGAGATGAAGAGGTAGCGATCCGCAGAGTCTTTGAGGAGTTGGGCGGAATCTCGGGCCCACTCCCACTTTCGAGTCGAGTTGTCGAACACGACGTCCCACTCCCGCCCTCCCAACGCCCCGAGGTCGTCTTCCCGATCCCCGATCAGGTGCTCCACTCTCTGGAAATCCTCGACATTCACCTTCGGTTGGGTGCGGCCCCTGGTGAAGATCGTGACCTCATGGCCACGCTGGAGAGCCGCCCTGACCTGATGTGGCCCGAGAAAGCTGGTTCCGCCCAGGATCAGGATTCTCAAGGATCGGGGAGCGGGCGCTTTCGAGGTGTGGGTGTGAGGCCGGTGGTGAGGCACGGCGCCCAAAACGGACGGCGCGCCGGCTCCAAACGCGAGAGCGCTCCCGGCCGCCACCGAACTCCTCAGGAAATCTCTCCGGGATCTGGACATCTAAGCCTCCGTGGGTTTCACGCCTGCTACCTGACAGGTTCCTCGGCTTCTCTCGGGAAACGCGGAAGGATGTGCGCCCCTCCGCTAGGGGTAGAGCCGAAGCCGATCCCAGATTTCCCCGTCCCTGATGAACTTGATTCGGTCGTGAAGGCGGTCGGCTCTCCCCTGCCAGAACTCTATCGAATGGGGATAGAGGCGGTACCCGCCCCAGAAGTCGGGGAGAGGCACTTCGCCTCCTTTGAACTCCGCTTCGTACTTTTTTACCCGTATCTCCAGCTCGCGCCTGGTTGCCAGAGGCTCACTTTGAGCCGAGGCCCAAGCCCCGATTTGGCTTCCCCTTGCACGGGAGTGGAAGTATTCCTCGGATTCCTTCGAGCTGATGCGTGAGACGGTCCCTTCAAGCCTGACCTGGCGCTGGAGTATGGCCCAGTGGGAGACCAGCGTCGCCTCCGGGTTCGCCTCCAGTTCGGCTGCCTTTCGGCTCCGGTAATTCGTGAAGAAGACGAAACCGTGCTCGTCATAACCCTTCAAAAGAACGAACCGAACCGAGGGTTTTCCGTCGGGCGTGGCCGTGCCCAAGGCCATGGATTCCGGCAGGTAGATGCCTGAACGATGGGCGTCCTGGAACCAACAGTGGAAGAGGGCGACCGGGTCGTTTCCGGCGTCCTCTTCCGAGAGTCCCCCCAAGACGCCTTTCCCGGCGGTGAAGAACGCTCGAAAGGTTGACCAAAGGGACATTGGCTTGCCGTCTCCAACGTGGAATGTGGAAGGGTCTTCCATCAAGTTCACCAAGATCCGATGTCCTTGGAACCCCTGCAAGTCAGGGTTGATTCCGACCTCAATGTTGCGCCGAGGCGCTCCCGCGCCGACGTTCAAACCCGTTTATTGTTTTGGGGAGCGGCAGGGACGGGTTCCCCGGTGCCCCGCCGAAAACTCTGGAGGCCATGATGACCCTATCTCTTTTGAGCCGAACCCTGCTGCCTCTGGTGGCATGTGCGTCATTCGTTGGATGTGGGGTGGGCGGAGGCGGCGGTGGGGATACCCTCTCTGAAGGAGACCTCCAGGCCAGGGCCAGGGAGATCCACCACGCCGCCATCACCATGGACACCCATATCGATATCGGTGGCAATTACGGCACCCCCGAGGTGGATCCCTGCGTCGGAACCAACTCGAGGGTAGACATCCCCAAGATGCTGGAAGGGGACATGGATGTGGCCTTCCTGGCTGTGTACGTGGGCCAGGGGCCCAGGACCCCCGAGGGACACGAGGCGGCGAAGGCTTCCGCCATGAACAAATTCGCCGCCATCCACCGTGTCGCTGAGGAGATGTGTCCCGACAAGGTGGAGATTGCATACACACCCGATGACGTGGAGCGAATCCACGCCACCGGAAAAAGGATTATCTCCATCGGGATCGAGAATGGGTATCCGGTGGGGCACGATTTGTCTCTCGTCGAGGAGTACTACAACCTCGGGGCCAGGTATATCACCCTCACGCACAATGGCCATAACGACATCGCCGACTCCACGAACCCCAGGGGTGGCGAGCCGGAGGAGGAGCATGGTGGACTGTCGGACTTTGGGCGGGAGGTGGTAAAGGAGATGAATCGCCTTGGAATCTTCGTGGATGTGTCCCATGCGTCCCGAAAGACGATGATGCAGGCTATCGAGCTTTCAGAGGCTCCCATCATGGCCTCCCATTCCGGCGTGAGTGGCATCGCGGACGTGTCCCGGAACCTGAACGACGAACAGCTTCTGGCGCTGAAGGAAAACGGGGGGGTGATCCAGATCGTGGCTTTGGGTGGGTTCCTACAGGTAGATCCGCCGGGTCGGCGCGAGGCTATGGAGGCCGTTCGGGAGGAGTTGGGCCTGGCCGATCGAAGCAGCCTCAGGAGCATGAATGAGCAGGAGCGGGCAGCCTACATGGAGCGGATACAGGAGGTCATGCCTCAGTACGAGGCCCGCATGGCCGAACTGGATGAGGAATATCCTCGAGCCACGGTCCAGACCATGGTAGACCACATCGATTATGTGGTGGATCTCATCGGTATCGATCACGTCGGAATCGGAACCGACTTCGACGGCGGCGGTGGAGTCCCCGGGTTTAATGACGCGAGAGAAGCTCTCAACCTGACCGTGGAGCTGGTCCGCCGGGGCTACAACGAGGAGGAGATCAGGAAGATCTGGGGAGGGAACCTTCTCCGGGCGTGGCGGGAAGTGGAGCGGATATCAGCGGAGATGCAGGGTTAGGGTGGGGCGGCCAGGACCCGCCTCCTCTTCTTGATTCCGTCCCAACCCTTCGGAACGGGACCCTTCGATATGGGACCCTTCGTTATGGGACCATATAGAATCGGACGTCGTTTCTCCGTTTAATGATCATGGTCTGGTTGGCCATTCTCGCGAGCTTGTCAACCAGCCTCGGCCTCAGGTTGCGAACCGGCCGTACCCAGAGCATGGCCGATCCGACCCCCCATGGTGAGGCTCTCGGCCTCAAACGGACCCACCGATAAACGGCCATCTCTGTTTGGAAATTGAATCCCTCCGGGAGGTACGGCGCCAAATCCGGAGGTACCCGTCCCCACCCGCCGTTTCGGGTCCATGTCGGGTTGTCTGCCAGGAGGTTGGAGTAGGCGATCTGAACCACCCTGACGTCCCCGAGAATGTTGGCCGCACGAGCGTTGTGGACGGTGTCCCGAAACATCGGAAGGGCGATGGCTGCCAAGATGGCAAGGAGGACGGCGACCGTAAGCAGTTCGATCAGGGTGTATCCATGGGTCCGGCGAACCAATGGCTTCATCAATCTCCCTCCGGAAAAGGAGGCAAGAGGTGTTCAAAAGCCTCTCTGAAGGGTGCCAGGTCTCCTCCTGACCGGTATTCAACCGAGGCTCCTTCCGCCGACGCTACGAGCGTGTACCGGTTTGGACCGAGGGTGTAGGTCAAGCCTTCGTCATCCAACCCCAGGCTCTCGAGATCCGTGGGATACGCTCCGGTCTCCTGAAACTCGGCCTCCAATGCCAGAGCGGTGACGTAGATGGTCTCCTGCAACACCGTTTCGAGCGGGACCGAGGATTCCTCTGAGAAATTCCCTTGGCCCGACCAGATTACGAGGGCGAGGACCAAGACCAAAGCCACAAGGAATCCGGGGTGGATCTCGCCCCTCCGATCCGGGTGGATTCGGGACTTCCTGTCTGTGTTGTCGTGCACGCCGGGTCTCTCCCCGCTTTTGACCTTCTCTCGGGAGCATTCCTATTTCCTCACCCACCTTAGCAAGGGTTGAGGACGAAAACAAATGTTTCCGCCTTCGGTAGGGCATGGAGAACGGGGAAGACGGGCGGGACGACTTCCCGCTAAGGAAGGTCGCGGGAGTCGAGGCGCCGAAGGCCGGCTTCTTCGGCAGCCCTCAAAGCAGCCCGGTATTCTTCTCGCTCCAACGGTCGATCGAGCTCCGGCCAGGCCTTCCGTCCTACTTTCCCCCCGGGTCGATATTGGCCCATCACGTTCACATAGGTGTCAGGCCCCAGTTCTCGGACAATCCATTCGAGGATCGAAACGGATTCCTCTGGTAATCCGGGCATTACCAGGTGTCGGATGAGGACGCCTCGCCGAGCCAGGCCCGAGGGGTCGATATCCAGGAAGCCAACTTGCCGATGCATATCCTTCAGAGCCGCCTTCGCGACCTCGGGGTAGTCTTGCGCTTTCAGGTAGCGCTTGGAGAGGGTCGGGCTGAACAGCTTCAGGTCGGGCATGTAGATGTCAACGACGCCGTCCAGGAGAGCCAAGCTCTCCAGGGAGTCATAAGCGCTGGTGTTGTATACGATGGGCAGGCGGAGCCCCTGGTCCACCGCGATGACCAGTGCCTCGAGAACCTGCGGGACCACATGCTCCGGCGTGACGAAGTTGATGTTGTGGCAGCCATGGCGTTGGAGAGAGAGCATGAGGCCAGCCAGGACCTTGGGCCGCGTCCCCTCGGAAGGCGGGCGTATTCCCTGGCTGATGTCGTAGTTTTGGCAGAAGACACATCGAAGATTGCAGTGCCCGAAGAAGATGGTCCCGGACCCATTCCATCCACGTAGGCAGTCCTCCTCCCCCATATGGGGGAAGGCGCTGGTCACCACGGCATGCCGGCCGGTCTTACAGGCGGACCATCGGTCCTTTAACCGGTTCACCTCGCAGTCTCTCGGACATATCCTGCAGCTGGCCAAACCCTCGAGGGCTCTTTCGGCCCTGGAGGCCAGCTCGCCCGCTCCCAGGCGTAGGTAGGCCGGAGTGAAGTCCGCAGGTCCTGCGTAGGGCGTCATCGGGATCAGGTCGGGCTCACGGCAGGTTCAAACCTCTATCGGAAGTCGCTCAGGCGGACCGGTTCTCGGCGGCCCCCCCACGTCCCTGGATGTGCTTCGAAAACCCCCGGAACGGGAGTTCCACAGCCCTCGCATCGGCTGTCTTCATTCATATTCCACTCCGAGAGAACGTACCAGGCGCGCCCCACGAGTAGATCGCCGCACTCGGGGCAAAAAGTGCTTCCTCCGGCCTTGTCATGGACGTTCCCGGTATAGGCAAATCGGATTCCGGTTTCAAGGGCGATCTTCCGGGCCCGAGTCAGAGTCTCGGGGGGTGTCGATGGGACATCCCGCAGCTTCCAATCAGGATGGAATGCCGTGAAATGCATGGGAACATCCGGGCCCAGGGCCTCCACCACCCATTCCGCCATCCCCCGGAGTTCGGCTTCGGAATCGTTCCATTCCGGTATGATCAGGGTCGTCAACTCAACCCATACGTCCGTCTCATTGCATACATACCGGAGGGTGTCCTTCACCGGTTCGAGATGCCCGGCGGCCAGTCTCCGGTAAAAAGTCTCGGAGAAAGCCTTCAGGTCGATATTGGCCGCATCCATGTGCTGGTAGAACTCTTCCCTGGGCTCCGGGCAGACGTACCCCGCAGTGACGGCGACTGTGTGAATCCCCACCTCCCTACAGGCCTGGGCCACATCCACCGCATACTCGTGGAAGATCACGGGATCATTGTACGTGAAGGCGACGCTTCGGCACCCGAGGCTCTTGGCGGCTCTGGCGATCGTCCCCGGGGAGGCCTGATCCATGAGTCGGTCCATCTCTTTGGATTTGGAGATGTCCCAGTTCTGACAAAACTTGCAGGTGAGGTTACACCCAGCGGTGCCGAAGGACAGGATCGGTGTCCCAGGCAGGAAGTGGTTCAGAGGTTTCTTTTCGATGGGATCGATGCAGAACCCGGAGGACCGCCCGTAGGTGGTAAGGACCATTCCGCTGTTTCGGTTCGCACGGACGAAACACATTCCTCGCTGCCCATCCCTCAGCTTACAGAGACGGGGGCACAGGTCGCACTGGATTCGCCCGTCCTCCAGTCTGTGCCAGAAGCGTCCCGGCCAATCCCCTTCGATCACCCTGGTACTACCCCTTTCCCCGAAGCTTCCTCGGCCCCGGTCAATCGCTTACCAGAATCCTGGGAAGGCCCGGGTTCACGTGCATCAAGAGATCATAAACGGACACGCCGAGCCGCTCTGCCATGTTGTTTGGCTCCAGACTTGGGCGATCCGGACCCATCAGGGTGACGGGATCTCCCAAGCGGACCGTCAGGTGGTCCCCCACTTCGGCGATGCAGTGGCTGGCGCTTACCGCACCGATCACGGGATAGAGGTTCTCGCCTATGAGGACCTCGGCACCGTTCACGGCTTCCCTCGGGTATCCATCGGCGTGGCCTACGGGGAGAGTCGCCACCCAGGTCGGTCGGTCCGCTATCCATGGTCGGCCGTATCCGACCCCGTCCCCCGGCTCCAGGCGGGAGACTCGGACCACCCGGGTTCGAAAGCGAAGTGCCGAACGGAGGGTCGCCATCCTCCTCTCCGATTTCGGATCGCTGGGATACGAGCCAAAGAGGGCGATCCCGGGCCTGACCAGATCCAGATGCCCTTCCGGGAGATGGAAGACTCCGTTGGAGGCGGCGGCATGGAGGCGGCCCGTTTCCAGCCCGGTCCTTCTCGCGTCACGAACCACCGTCAGGAATCGCTGAAGCTGCTCCGGATCGAAAGCTCGGTCTTCACCAAGCTCGGTGAAGGTGCCTTGGATACGAATCTCCGGGCTTCGCGCCAACTCCGTCATCCATGGCACCGCATGACGGTACGACATACCCATGCGACCCATCCCGGTGTCCAAATAGAAATGGATAGGCAGGGGGCGCCCGACGGACCGGGCCAAAGGAAGCAAGCGGCCCGCCGCGTCCGGGGTGAATACCGAAAACTCGACCCCTGCCCTGGCTAGATCTGGGCCCTCCTCCGGAGCAAACAGACCCATGAGAAGAATCGGCTTCCGAACGCCGGCCGACCGCAGAAGGAGAGCCTCCTCTCCTTTGACGACGGCGAAGCCGAGGATTCCAGGGTCGCCGTCGAGCAGGGCTCCAACCGTTCCAACGCCCAGGCCGTAGCCGTTGTTCTTGACCACTGCCAGGATAGGTCGGTCGCCGGAGAGACGTCGGACTTCAGCCGTAGCGGCTCGCAAGTGCCCGGGGATGATCTCTACCCAGGGATCGAATCGTTCACGGCGGGAAAGGGAGGGGCCCCCTGGCCTTTCAAGCTCTTCGCCGGTACGAGCGGACTTCGGATGATCCGACTTTTCTGACGTCTCGAAAAAACCCGGGGCGGAAGCCAGGGCTGCAGCACCCAAGAACCTGCGACGTGAAATGTCCATTGAGGCGTCTCCTGGGGGGATCCTGAACCCCAAAATAGCCGGGCCCCGGTGACTGATGCCACCGGGGCGTTTGTTCCACTATGGTGCGGAGTGGCTGCCGGCCTATGGAGGGCCCCTTATTCCGCCTGGCTGTCCTCGTCCGCCGGATCCTCGTCCGCCGGAGGATCCTCCCCGGGTTTCTTCTTGATATCTTCCATCTCCCTCCGCGTCCGGTCGAGGGCATCGGCCATCTTCCTCAAGATCTCCGGACCTGTTTCCCAGGCGAAGGCGCCCTCGAAGGTAGATTGGGCCAGGCGTGAGAAAGCCGCCGAAAGATCTCGGGTGTCCTTTCCCCAGAACCGGTCGGCGAAATCACCGATTCGTTCGAAGATCTCGTCCACCACATCCCCATTCTCGTCCAGATAGGTCCGTCCCTCGTCGGTGATCTCGTAGGTCTTCTTCCCATCTTTCTCATGGGATTTTACGTACCCCTCGTCCTCCAGCATCTGGAGGGTCGGGTACACCGAGCCGGGACTGGCTTTATAACACCCGCAGGATTCCTCTTCCAACGCCTGCATGACCTCATAGCCATGCATCGGCTTCTCCGATACCAGGCGAAGAATGACAAATTTCAGGTCGCCTCGTTCGAAGATCCTCCACCGAAATCGGCGGTTCCGCGGATTGCCCCAGGCTCCGAACCCGAACCCGAATCCATCGTCGCTCCAACCTTCCTTTTTCTCTCCCATGACGCCTCCTGGCTATCTCCTGATATATCGACCGATATATCTAACGATATATCGGGAACTGAGGATGAGCAAGAGCTTTCGGCATGGGAAAGACCCTCGAGATCTGCCGTAGATGGGAATGGGTTGAAGGAGCCCCGTTCCAACTTCTCGGTCTTTTGCGGCGTCTAATCCGAAACAACTACGGGTGAATCTCTGAGGCGGTGTCTCCCGTAGGTCTTTGTGGACTCTCCCCTCCCGCCAGGAGTTGGATATGAAAGCCGTAATCGCTCTCTCCGGACTGGCCGGCCTCGTCATTTTCGGGCCCCCCATCATCAAGTCCCGCAGCCATCACCACGAGGTGTCCGTCATCGTTCGGGATGCCGTCCATGTTCACAAAGCGGAACACGTCCATGTGTCCTCGGATAGTCAGAGCGACTGCAGATATGAAGCAGAACGTTCCCTCTCCTCCCCAGCGGGTTCGGTGCGAGCCCTGGATCTGACGGCCGGGTCCGGGTCCCTGGAAGTCATCGGGGTCGAAGGGCTACGTGAGGTCCGGGCGTATGGGCGGGCGTGCGCGTCCCATGAGGAGTTCCTGGAGGACCTTCAGCTGACGTCGGAAATGGATGGTTCCACCTTCGTGATGGAGACCCATCACCCACGATGGAACGGATGGAGCGGTGAAAATCGTTACGCTCGGCTGGATCTGAGGGTCGAAGTGCCGGTTGGTTTGGCCGCAGAGATTCTGGATGGGAGCGGGGAGATCGCCGTTTCCGACCTCGGCTCCCTGAGGATACAGGACGGGTCGGGGGAGATCGTAGCCACGGGCATTCGGGGCGATCTCGCAATTCAAGATGGATCGGGCGAGGTGGAGGTATACGGCGTCTCAGGCTCCGTTGAGGTGGAGGACGGGTCGGGAGAGGTGGTCGTGGAGGACGTGGGAGCGAACGTCGAGATACGGGACTCCTCGGGTGAGCTTGAGATCCGGGGTGTCGCCGGATCGGTGACCCTGATGGACAGCTCCGGCGGGATTGAGGTGGAAGACGTCGGTGGTTCGGTGAAAGTCGTGGCCGACAGCTCCGGAGATATCGCCGTCGACGGAGTAGGCGGGGACTTTATCGTGGAACGGGACGGCAGCGGTGGAATCCGGTTCGAGAACGTCGACGGGAGGGTGGACATTCCGCGGAAAAAGGGGAGGTAGGCCTGGAGGAATAGCGGCTTTCAGGTCTGGCCCCTGGCGCGAACCGGGCGGCCCTGGGGAAATTGCCCCGGGGCTGCCCGTTCCTTTTTGGGCTGTGCCCATCCGAGACACCGTTCCTAGCCGACCGGAGTTCCATCATGAGCAAGCCTGTGCTCCGATACCTCTCCCGAGAAGATGTCGAGTCCTTGAGCGTCCCCATGGAAGATATCATCGAGGCGGTGGAGGCAGCGCTGCGGGAAAAGGGGGAGGGCACGGCGGAAATGCCCCCGAAGCCGGGGGTGCACCCGAAGACGGATTCGTTCATCCACGCCATGCCGGCATATCTGGCGGGCCTTCAGGCGGCTGGACTGAAGTGGGTATCCGGCTTTCCCCAGAACCCTCAGAAGGGCCTCCCTTACATCAGTGGGCTTTTTGTCCTCAACGACGTGGAGACCGGGCTTCCCCTGTCCGTCATGGATTGCGCCTGGATCACCGGCGTCCGTACCGGGGCCGCATCGGCGGTTGCAGCCAAGTTCCTCGCCCGCCCCGATTCCAGAACGATGGGGGTCGTTGCCTGTGGCCTTCAGGGAAGGACAAACCTCGAGGCCATGGCCTGTCTGTTCCCCCTGGAACGGATCTTCGCTTACGATATCGATCGCTCGGTTTCAGAACGGTATTCCTCCGAAATGGGAGAAAAACTCGGCCTGGAGGTGACCCCCGTCTACCGACTCCAGGATGCCGTGAAGGGACTCGATCTGGTGGTGACCAGCGGACCCATCCTCAAGGAACCGACGCCGAGCATACCGGCGGGCTGGCTGGCCCCCGGGAGTTTCGCTTGTCCTTTGGACTTCGACAGTTTTTGGACCGGAGACGCCTTCAGGGAGGTCGATCGCCTGGCCACCGACGATCTGGGCCAACTCTCCTACTATCGGGGTGTCGGCTATTTCTCCGACACCCCCGAACCCGATGCCGACTTGGGAGACATCGTGGCAGGCCGAGTACCAGGTCGGGAAGGGAGCGGGGAACGTACCATGAGTCTCAATCTGGGGCTGGCCATCGAGGATGTCGCTTCGGCGCGGCTCATCTATGAGAAAGCTCTTGAAAACGGAGTGGGAACCGAGCTACCTCTCTGATGGGCCCTCTTGCGGGCCTCCCGGATTTTGAGTATTTTTAGGCTAGCCTAAATATTCTCCAATCGCCCCACTCAGTGGGCTTTCATCCTGGTAGACATGGTCGATCCAGCTCTGGCCCTGGTGGCTTTCGGCATCCTCTGTGTGGTTGCCGTCTTTTTGTTCTGGCCGAATCGCGGACTCGTGTCCCGCATCCTCCGCTTGGCAGGGATGTCTGAAAGGGTACGGCTCGAGGATGCTCTGAAACACCTTTACAAAGGGGAATACTCCGGGCGTCCCTCCACGGTGGAGTCCGTGGCCGGGTCGGTGGGGGTGTCCCGGGCAAGGGCCCTCCATCTCCTATCGCGCTTGGAAGAGCTGGGTTACGCTCGGGCCGTGGCGGACGGCTTCGAGTTGTCCGACCAGGGCCGGGACTATGCCCTGCACATCGTCAGGACCCACCGGTTGCTGGAGCGGTACCTTGCCGACCGTACCGGCGTGCTCCCCCAGGACTGGCACGGGGAGGCCGAGAGGAGAGAGCACCGTTATTCCCCTGAGGATCGGGAGTCTCTCGCCGCGAAGTTGGGCCATCCCGTCTACGATCCGCACGGGGACCCCATCCCCACCGCCAGCGGAGATCTGCCTCCCCTAACGGGCGTTCCCATCACGGTGCTGGATCCTGGGGAGGTGGCGTCCGTCGTACATCTCGGAGACGAACCGAAGGAGGTCTACGAGACCCTTACCCGGGCAGGCCTGTCCCCCCTTATGGCGGTGAAAGTCCTCGAAGGGCCGCCGGGAGAGGTTTGGTTCGAGGCCGGTGGAGAAGAACACAGGATTCCCGCCATCATCGCCAGGAATATCACGGTCGAACCGCTGCCTGAAGCAGAGCTGGATGGCGCTGCCAGCGAAAGCCTGGCGGACGTCGGGCACGGAGAAACGGTGAGGGTACTGGGGATCCACTCCGCCCTCCAGGGTCCTCAACGCCGGAGGCTCCTGGACCTGGGCCTTGTCCCGGGAACCCTCGTTGAGGCGGAATTGGACAGCGCCGGGGGTGATCCGGTGGCTTATCGGATCCGAGGCGCTCTCATCGCCCTGCGGAGGGATCAATCCCGCTGGATTCAAGTTGACCGGCGGGTAGAGGCCTGACCATGCCGGCGTCCGGAGCCGTTTCCTCCAGATCCCGGATCCAGAGGGACGAAGGCTTGATCCCCCTGGGCCTTCAGCCGGATCGTTGGGATCTGTTGGTTGCGTTGGCCGGGAATCCCAACACCGGGAAGAGCACGGTCTTTAATGCCCTCACGGGCCTCAGGCAGCATACCGGGAACTGGCCCGGAAAAACGGTGGCTCGGGCGGAAGGCGTTTTCGCCTATGAAGGCAACCGGGTGAAACTGGTTGACCTCCCCGGGATATACTCGCTCCAGGCAGGAAGCACCGACGAAGAGGTTGCCAGGGACTTCATCCTTTTCGGCCGTCCCGATGTAACGGTGGTCGTGGTGGACGCTACCAGGCTCGAACGGAACCTGAACCTGGTACTTCAGATCCTCGAAATCACTCCCCGTGTGGTCGTATGCCTGAACCTCATGGACGAGGCGAAGCGACACGGAATCGCCGTGGACCCTGTTGCTCTCGAGGATCGCCTCGGCGTGCCGGTCGTCCCGACGGTCGCCCGAGAAAAGAGGGGAATCCAGAACCTCTTGAGGGCGGTCCATGAGGTGGCCACCGGGGAAAGAGCGACCAGCCCCTACCGGCTGGAGCGGTTGCCAAAAGACGTTGAGTCCGCAATCGCCCAGCTGAAGCCCGCCATCGAGGGGGCCATTCCCGGAGTACCCAACGCACGCTGGCTCGCTTTGAGGCTTCTCAATGCGGACGAAAGCGTGGAACAGGCCCTCAAGAAAGGCGAGTTTGGTCCCGGAGCGGACTCGGGACCCATCCTGCAATTGGCCACGTCCCTCCGGTGGTCTCTGAGCCCCGAGTTTCATGACCGTTTGACGGAGAGCCTGTTCGGAGCGGCCGAAGAGATCGCTGGGGCATCCATGGCGGGAGGTGTCAGGCGGGCTCGCTTCGAGTTCGACAGGAAGCTGGACGGCCTTCTCACCAGTCGGCTCTATGGGTTTCCCCTGATGCTTGCCGTCCTGGCGGTGCTTTTTTGGATCACCGTAGAAGGGGCGAACGTCCCGTCTGCTTTCCTCGCATCCGTTCTTATCGACAAGCTCCACCCGATTCTCCTCGGCTTCGGCGAAAGCCTCGGTCTTCCCTGGTGGTTGAACGGTCTTCTGTTCGACGGAATGTACAGGGCAACGGCTTGGGTGATCTCCGTCATGCTTCCGCCCATGGCCATCTTCTTCCCTCTCTTCACGCTATTGGAAGACTTCGGGTACCTGCCCAGGGTGGCGTTCAACCTGGACTCGCTCTTTCGGAGGACCGGCGCGCACGGGAAACAGGCCCTGACCATGTGTATGGGCTTCGGGTGCAACGCGGCCGGGGTTGTCGCCACGCGGGTCATCGACAGCCCCCGCGAACGGCTGATTGCCATTATCACGAACAACTTTTCCCTATGCAACGGCCGTTGGCCCACTCAAATCCTGATCGCGTCGATCTTCCTGGGTACCCTTGCTCCCGCCCATCTGGCCGGGCTTCTCTCCGCCGCATCCGTGGTGTCCGTCGCGGTCCTCGGGATCGGCTTCATGTTCCTCACCTCCTGGTTCCTTTCGAGAACCGTTCTCAAGGGCGAAGCCACGACCTTCAGCCTCGAGCTGCCTCCGTATCGGCCTCCTAGGGTCCTCCAAACCCTCTACACTTCCCTGATCGACCGGACGCTCATCGTGCTTTGGCGGGCGGTGGTATTCGCCCTTCCGGCTGGGGCGGTGATATGGCTCGTGGCGAATATTCCGGTTGGCGGTGGGACCCTCGCCGAGACCCTAGTGGGCGCCCTGGATCCCTTCGGCCTTTTCCTGGGGCTGAACGGAGTGATCCTTCTGGCTTATGTGGTAGCGATCCCGGCGAATGAGATCGTGATTCCGACGGTCCTCATGTTGACCGTGCTGCTGCTCCCTGCTTCAGGGCAAGGAGAAGGCGCAGGGGTCATGTTCGAGCTGGGGTCCGCGGGGACAGGGGAGATCCTTCGTCTGGCCGGCTGGACGACGCTTACCGGGGTGAACCTGATGTTGTTCAGCCTCCTTCATAACCCTTGCTCCACGACCCTCTATACCATCTATCAAGAAACCAAGAGCTGGGGATGGACCGCCCTGGCCGCAGGATTGCCCCTGGCCCTCGGTTTCATCGTTACTTTCCTTGTAGCTCAGGTGTGGAGGTTGGTCGCCTGACCCGACCGCTGAAAGTGTTCGTCGAGTAGCCCACCGGATTCCGGCACAAATGTCACCGATCGAGAGGGAGACCAAGCTGGTTCTATCTGCCGAGGACTATGAACGAGTCCTAGCAGGGGGAAAGCTGTTGGAGTCCACGGAGCAACTGAACATTTATCTTCAGGATCCGGCGTTGATCGGGAAGAAATCGGGTTACTTCAGGGTCCGGCTGGAGGCAGGGAAAGAAGGAACGGCAACCCTGAAGATCCCTGTGGGGTGGAAGGGGGGCATGAGGGAAATGCTGGAGGTGGAGCAGCCCCTTTCGGAGGCCGGACCGAGGCTCTATCCCTGGCCCAGGCGTTGGGTCGCGGTCGAAAGGGACCTTCCCGAGTTCATCTCGGAGCATCTGCGCGCCCTAGGGGCCAAGCGCTTGAGACGCCTCGGATGGATGAGGAATCACAGGTCCGTCGTTTTTTGGGAGGGCGTGGGGTCCATAGAGCTGGACCGAACCGTGCTCCCCGACGGGAACATCCTCTACGAGGTCGAGATCGAAGACCCGTCGGAGGAAAAACACCGGGCCCTGGTGGCGAAGGTCAAGAGCATCGCGCCCTCCGCCGCCGTCTCGATGATCGGAAAGTTCTCACGTTTCAAGGAAGCGATCGGATTGCCCTGATCCTGTCGCTACGTCCGAACGAAGTACCCGCTTCCGTCCTCCATCCAGTCCCCTATCTCATACCACAACGCCTCATAGGCCAGGGCGGGTTTCGATCTCCGAGCAAAAGTATGGAGCGGTGCCCTTCTCACACCCATCTGCTCGACCAGACTCGAGTAGGGGATTTCGGTCCCCAGGAATGGCACGGGGATCTGCTCTGCCAGGTCGGCCGTCCCGCGGTGCAACGATCGACGACGGTCTACCATGCAGAAGAAGGGGAACACTCCCAGACCCTTCCGGCCAGATTTTTTGAGGGTTTTCAGCAGCTGGAGGAGCGTGCGGAGGGAAAGGGGGGTCGGTACGGTCGGCACGAGGAGAACGTCCGCCGCCCGGAAGACGCTCTCGGAGACCAGGGAGATGCTTGGAGCGCAGTCGATCAGGAGGAGCTCGTAATCCTTCATCAAGGGCTTGAGGATCCGGGCAATCCGTTTTCCCGGGTTTTTGGTCTTGCCGAGGTCGAGGTCCAGGTGGCGATAGGAGAAATCGGCCGGTAGCAGGTCCAACCTCTCGAAGTCGGTGGCTTTGATCCTCCCGTCGAGGTTCAGATCGCCTTTTGCGAGCTTCCTTCCGCCCCCTTTCACACGGGCTTTGACGCGAAAGTAGAACGAAGCGGCCCCCTGGGGATCGAGGTCCCAAACCAGAGTCCTGGTTCCATTCCGTGCTGCCAGATAGGCCAGATTCACGGCGGTCGCCGTCTTTCCCACCCCACCCTTGATATTGTAGGTGGCCAGGATTCTCAACGGTCCTTCCCCTTCTTCGGTGGCCTATTCGCAGGCTTGGCCGTGGCTCCGAAGAGTCGCCGGAAACGTTTGACATTTTGCTGCCGGGAGAACCTCGAGAAGCGGTCGTGAAAAAGCTCTCTCTCCTTATGCTGTTTCCCCTCCAGCTGCCCCATGAGTTGCCCCATGGCCAGGAGAGTGGCCGGAGGCGCCGCCTTGGATTCCATGATCTCTTCCGCGAACCTCTTCAGTGCATCTCGCTGAACCTGAAGATCGTTGTAGTCCCCCAGGTGGTCCTGAAGGTTCTTGATCTCTCTGATCACCGGTTCAAGGGCATCGGCCGGGTAGAGGCTCTGGAAAAACCTCAGGAGGTAGCGAAGCTTTTTGCAGTCCAACCTGAGCTTGTGGAGATCCTCCGCCGGCGAGAACTGACCAATTCCTTTTCCCCTCTTTTGGACCTTCGTGAACGCGTTCCATATCCGAGCGGATGCTACCTCGATGATCGGCCTCCCGGCCTCTGGAGGGGTCGAGTCTTGAGTGTCGGGGCTTTCGAGGAAGACCCGCCAGTCCTCCAGAAGACTCTTGAAACGCTTGGAGTGGACACTCCGGCGTAGCCGGCTGAGCTCGGCCTTCTTCTTTTCTTTCAGCAGTTCCACGAGGGGCTCGAGGTCCTTCCGGGCGGCCGGGTACAGGGCCGCGCGATAGGCCGGAATCTTGAGGAGGTAGACGTCGATGTCCCGAGCTGGGCCCGTCTTCGACCCGACCCATCGGAACTCCTTCTTGAAATGATCCGTAACAGTCGGGGGAAACACATCAGGGATCTGCGTGAGGGCGGACCTCGTTCTTCGGACAGCCGTCCGAAAGTCATGCAGGAACTCCGCATCCCAATCCCGGGTCAAACCCTCCCTATTGGCCTCAATGATTTGAAGGAGTCCCAGATGAATCTGCCTGGTGGCCACTGCGGCCGACGATTCTGCATCGAGGCTCAGTTGAAGGGAAGACGAATAATCCCCAGGAGAGAGATCAGTCGCCTCATAGACGACTCCCTGTTCGGATCGCTCTTCCCGTTTGACCCTGAACCGCTCCTTCAGGAAAGCCGTGACTCGCTTTTCTTCGGCAGCGTACCCCTTGAGGGGAAGGAACTCGATTCGGGGTGGGAGGGCTTTTTCACCCTCTCCGTTTGGAAGGAGCGCTGTCCCTACTCGGATTCGGAGGCGGCCCACGGCCTTGCCATCCGGGTTCACCATGGAGATGAAGGTGCCGTTCCATTCTCCCCGGGCTCTCGGGAGGAGTCGCCGATTTTTGGCCACCGGCTCCAGGATATCGGGGAGCGGGGACGGAGTGAGGTCGGATGCGAACTGAGGCGCCCTCGGCGCCATGGAATCGAGGACCCGACCGTCGGCGGTCGTGAGGATCACCCGGACCTGCCTTCCGATGCGGGAGGTGGTCAGGGAAAGGCCGGCTTTTTCCAGGCGCCAATCGAAGGTGTCACAGTAGGTTACACGCTGCTTTGACTCTCGCCGGACCTCGATGGGGAAGACTTCTCCCAGCTCTTTCACCAACTCAGCAGGAGAGACTTTCTTACCCAACACGAACAGAGACACCGAACCTTACCTCCCTTGCGCGAACCGGGCGGCCGCCTAAATCCTATGCACGGAATCTGTGTAAACAGTAGTTTATAATATGGGGAAAAACCGGGCGTTTCGCCCGGGTTGATTTTTCTCCCCCCTCCTGGCTGTATCGGGAGGGGATGGATTCGTAGCTCCATGGAGGGCGGTAACGCATGGAGCCAACGTGGGATCCATCTATGTTCGAAACAGCGGAACTTGGCCAAAAGGTGTCGAAAGCCACCTACAAGGAGAGGGAGATCCTGCTGCGGCAGGAACTCCTCGACGCCCAGTTCCGTCTGAAAAAAGCGGGCTTTCCGGTGATCGTTCTCTTTCACGGGGTAGACGGCGCAGGGAAAGGAGACACGGTCAACACCCTCCACGAATGGATGGACACTCGCCTTATCACGACACAGGCTTATGACAGACCCACCACCGAGGAAGCGGAGAGGCCGACTTTCTGGCGGTATTGGCGTGACCTTCCAGCTTCCGGGCGGACAGGGGTCTTCCTCAAGGCCTGGTACTCGGGTCCTTTTCTGAAGCGGGTGTATGGAGAGACCACTCAGGACAATTTCGACCACGACCTCTCCCGTATCCTGGCTTTCGAGCGGACACTGGCTGTGGATGGCGCGGTCATCCTGAAGTTCTGGCTTCATTTGGGGAAGAAGCAGCAGAAAAAGGCTTTCCAAGCCCTGGAATCGGACCCGGCCCAGGCATGGAGAGTGACGAAGAAGGACTGGGAACACTGGAAGCGTTACGAGGATTTCGTTCCCGTGGCGGAGCACTTGATCATGCGCACCAGTACCGGCTCCGCGCCCTGGCGTATCATCGAGGGGTTCGACGCCCGATTCAGGAACCTGGAAGTGGGTACGGCTCTCCTCAACGCCATTCGCCGAGGACTGGCTGCGAAAGAGAACTCGACCCAAGAAGGGTCGAGTAACGGGCCCTCTGGGTCCAGTGGCCGGAGTCGGGAAAAGGACCTCGGGGACCAAGGTACGGAAACCGCCGTCCTCGAGCCCACCCTGGCCGCTCCGGCTCCAAAGACCACGATTCTCTCTACCCTCGACATGGAAAAGCGCCTCAAGAAGAGTGAGTATAGGAAGGCCTTGAGCGGTCTTCATGGTCGCCTTTTCGAGCTTCGGAGAACCGCCAGAAAGGGGGGGGTTTCGATGATCCTCCTTTTCGAGGGATGGGACGCGGCGGGAAAGGGCGGCGCGATCCGTCGGGTGGTGCGGGAGTTGGATGCCCGCTTTTACGAGGTGATTGCAGTGGGCGCACCGACCGAAGAGGAGAGGGCCCATCACTACCTGTGGCGGTTTTGGCGCCATGTGCCCAGAGCGGGGAGGGTGGCAATTTTTGATCGTAGCTGGTACGGGCGCGTACTGGTGGAGCGTATCGAAGGGTTCGCCGGGGAGCGGGAATGGAGGCGGGCCTATGCAGAGATCAACGACTTTGAGGCTGAGCTGGTCGGGCATGGGGTGGTGTTGAAGAAGTTCTGGATTCATATCACTCCGGAAGAGCAGGAGTTGAGGTTCAAAGCCCGTGCCGAAGACCCTTTGAAGAGTTGGAAGCTCACTGAGGAAGACTGGCGGAACCGGGACCGTTGGGAGGCCTACGAGAGGGCCGTGAGCGACATGGTGGAGCGGACCAGCACTCAGAACGCTCCCTGGGTTCTCATCGAGGGAAACGACAAAAGACATGCCCGGGTTCGGGTTCTTGATGAAGTTTGCACGGCCCTGGAACGAGCGCTTTGAGGTGGCAAATGGGTAAGGAAGGAAAGGGCATGGGGGAGAACGAGGGGATCCTCCGGATCGTGCGGGAAGGCGAACCGGACCCCGAAAACCGGACGGTTCCGGATATCCAGCCGACCTCGCCCCCCGTCGAAGGGCCCGACAACCGGCCCGCCGGCCAGGCGCCAGCGCCGGAACCAGCGGTAGGAGGTGCCAGG
>JABDNZ010000535.1 GCA_013043565.1 Gemmatimonadota bacterium
GCCCCCACGCTGCTCAGGGGCTCCTGGTCCTGAGTGAGGACGTGGGCTATATCCCTGAGGGTTTCGACCGGGCTATTGCCGACATCCCGAACCCCCATGGACCTCGAAACAACAACCAGCTCTGCGCAAGGTGCCATGTAGCAAGCCTTACCATTACCGATGCCAGTGGCGATTTCCTCCTGGAGAGCGTCGGCCACACCTTCGAGGCGGTCAGTTGCCTCGACGCTGATGGCCTTCCGGTCTTCGAGGGAAGCTGCGACGTGGAAGACAGGACCTTTGCGACGTGCACCGGCTCCGGGTGTCACGGATCCGAAACGTTCGCTCGTAACGCGTATGTGAGGAACCGAAACCGGATCAACACGCTGCTCGATGAGCTTTGGGAAGATTCTAACCGCAACCACGTGATGGAGGCCACCGACGGAGGCCTTTTGCCACAGGTCATAGCCCAGGGCCGGGGGGGAGACCTTGACCCCGGGAATTCCACCATGACCCCTGCCAAGGGAGCCCTTTGGAACGGCATGTTGGCCTGGACCGGAGACCGAACCCACTGGTCGGATGGAGAGGTCGGCGGCGTACATTTCTCATCCCACCCCAATAGTGGGAACGGAGTCCACAACCCACATCTCCTGAAGGCCCTTCTTCTGGCCTCCATCGGAGAGGTTAGGAGTGCTTATGGACTCCAGTAAGACCAAAACTCGACCCCACGCATTCCCGTGGAGATATGACATGAGTTTCCGGAAGCTCCTTCTGCCGGTCCTCTTGGGTCTCTTTTTGTTGCCCACCCAAGCCCTAGGGCAGGGATTCAACGGGAGGGCAAGAACGTACATCAGCTACCTCCAGCTCCGAGATCTGGTCCTGGACAGCCTGGAGGAGGGAACGGTCCCGGGAGACGGCGTCCAGCGAACCCTCTCCAATGGCACCCCCGTGACCTGTGGGGAAGACTACTGCCAGTACTACCGTTCCGGACCTGAGTTGGGAGTGGCTCCGTTTCTGGTGGACCTGGAGTTGAATGCCTGGTCCGGGATCACCGGCCTCCGAGGATATGCCCATGTTCGGGCGAGGGATCATTTGGGCGATTACCGGATCGTTTGGCCCAGGGCGGACGAACCCTTCGAAGCCCTGGCAGCCTACATCGAGTACGGGCGCTCCTTCTACCGCATCCGGGCAGGCCGCCAGTGGCAGACCACTGCCCTGGGACTGTACAACTATGACGGTGGCTCGGTTCACATGGGGCTCCCGCACAACCTCGACTTGGAGGTATACGGCGGCATAAGCCTCCTTCGCGGTTTGAACGAGTCCCACTACAGCGACCTCATTTCCGACGTGGAGTCCCTGTTCCCCAAAGAAGACGCTTGGCTGGGCGGGGCCCACCTGCGGGTAAGGCCGTTCCCAGCCTTGTCAGGGTCGATTACCTACCAGCGAGAGGAAGCCACAAATTCCGGCGATCTCTACTCGGAGCGTCTGGCCGCGAGCACGCGGATTCTCCTGGGTCCCCTCACGCTCAGCGGGGAGTTGAAGTACGACCTCGCAACGCGGCAGACGAACCTCGCCAAGGCAGCACTGGCCTTCCCCATGGGACACGGATTCCGCGCTAGCGGTCAGGTCCGGCGCTACAAGCCCTTCTTCGAACTCTGGACGATCTGGGGTGCCTTCTCGCCGGTGGGCTTCGATGAAGTTCGAGGACGACTCGACTGGATCGCGCCCACTGGGAAGCTCTCGGGATACACCTACGGCAGCTACCGAACATACGATGTGAGCACTACGCAGATCCCCGAATCGCTATCCATAACAGACGAGAGTTGGCGCTGGGGACTGGGCGGGAGGTATTCCCTCCGGACCGACGTGACCCTCAGCGCCGAGTACCGATATGACGAGGGGTACGGCGCCAGCCGGAATGGAGGAGACCTATCTGTCCAGAAGTTCTTCGGACGGGATTCCTACGTCGCCCTGAGAGGTACCGCGTTCCAGACCTTCTCGGAGTTCAGAGTAGGTTCGGGAGGAGTCATCGGGGGTGGCCTGGAAGGCGCTTTCCCCTTGGCCTCCGCAAGGGTCCGGGGGAGCGGAATGTTCTACAGACACGATCAAATCGACCGGCGTAGCCTTTTGGACCTGAACCAGACCCGACTCAGTCTTTCGCTCGAAGTTCCAATCGGGAATGATCCGGGGCTGAGAGGAGGGGGAAATTGATGAAACGGGCTCTTGTTTTGGCCGTGGCGGCCATGGCTTTTGTAAGCTTCGTGAACTCCGGCCCTCTCCAAGGCCAGAGCGGCTTCCCCCACGAAAAACACGCCGGCTTCTTCTCCGAGTGCTCCGCTTGCCATTCTGGGATCGGTTCTGGTGTGGAAGCGGAGGTGTACCCTGATTTTTCGACCTGTTCAGCCTGTCACGACGGGGCCACTGGACCGGTTATCGAATGGCAGGCTCCAAAACCCAGGGCTTCCAGCCTGGCCTTTTCTCATGCTCCCCATGGCTTCGACTGCAGCACCTGTCACCTCCCGGGGGGCGAAGAGGATCTTGCCTCCATGGCCTACCCTGAGCCGGAGACCTGCCTGGGATGTCACGCGCCCAACACCGAGCATCAGGTGGCTGATTGCGGCTTCTGTCACGCCCAGGTCAGCACTTTCCGTTTGAGCCAGGACGGGGCCGGAGAGCCGTTTCACGGAGTCGGATTCGTCTCCAACCATGGAGCTGCCGCCTCGGCAGGCCAGCCGGACTGCACCTCCTGTCACACCGAGAACACCTGTACACAGTGCCACAATGGCATGGCGTCCACAGAATTCCACCCCTTGAACTTCGTCCTCTCCCACGGCCCGGAAGCCTATGGCCGAGTGAGCGACTGCACCTCCTGTCACACCTCAGAGGGTTTCTGCCGGGAATGCCACCTGAATCTGGGTATGGAGGGTGGAGGGAGCTTCGTAGCCCCGTTCCATGACAACCAAGCGGTTTGGATCCTGAGCCACCCGCAGGCCGCTCGGCAGGACCTGGAGTCTTGTGTTTCCTGCCATCAGCAGAACGACTGCCTGCGGTGTCATTCCGCATCAGCCGGGATGCGCGTCAGCCCACACGGTCCTGGCTTCCAGGGGTCCCGCATTTCAGATTTGAATCAAGCCATGTGCAAACTGTGCCATACAGGTGGAGGTCCATAACTCGCCCTGAAACAACAGGGAGGGAGAAGGGGG
>JABDNZ010000538.1 GCA_013043565.1 Gemmatimonadota bacterium
CCTGGATATCGGGCTCGAGGGCATCTTCTCCCAATCCGACTGTGTACACCGGGACGGATGCAGCCTGCAGCGGGACAATGGATTCTGCCAGGGACTTCCCCGAGTTGTCCGCGCCGTCCGAAATGACCACCACCCCGGACAGTGGAACGCTGGAAAGCTCTTCTCGAACCCTGTCCAGGGCCCCGACAAGGTCGGTACGGGTACCGTCGTACGTCAGGTCGGACGCAAACTCGACGCGGTCCGATGACGAAGAATAGCGAAACACCCGAACCGCGAACTTCTCCTCCAACGCGCTCAGCAGGCTTCCACTCTCCGGCGCCAGCTGCTCCTCGATGAAGGAATGTCTGGGCCTTCCGTCAGCCCCTGGCAGTGTCATGCTTCGGGAATCGTCCAAGAGAACCCCGACGAAGTTCCTCTGGGGAACGGTGGAGGAATTCACCAGGGTGGGCCTGAGTAGAGCGAAGAGAATGACTGCAAAGGCTCCGAGGCGGAGGGAGGCCATGATGGCACGATCCAGCTTTTCGGCTTTTCCTTTCGGCCGCCGGTAGCTTGCGATAGCCAGAAGTCCGCCGCCGACCGCCAGGACGAGGAGGAAAACCAGTGGCCACGACGACCGGAACACCAATTCTCCCTCGGAAAAGAGGATTGGCCGGTATTTGAAGAAGAAGGTGAAGAGAGATTCCAATGCAGTCTTTGCCTATTCCCTCTTCGCCCGCAGGACAGAAAAGAAATACCGCGGTGTCCGCATCAGGACTCCGTGTGAGGTCGGGAAGGTCTCGGGATCACCCCGAGTGACACGTCCCTGAAGCCGTTCGTTGAAAGACGATCCGCCGCTCCCGGGGAATGGATCTTGTCTACTTCGGACCTATGGAAAGGTTCCGAAGCCCGGCGTCAGGGAATTGTAAGGACCGGGGGAGCCACCCCGTTTCCCTCCTGAACGAGGGAAATCCCACGGTTTCAGGGCCCCGCTTCCCATGCTATGTTGCCGGCCGACTCTCCCCAACCGGAACTAGACCATGACCCAGAGCCGATTCAAGGTCCCACACACCCTGGTTCTCCTGTTCGGCATGGTGGTCCTTGCTCAAATCGTCACCTATCTGTTGCCTTCGGGGGCCTTCGATCGGGTGGAGAACGCGGCCGGCAGGCTCCAGGTGGTCCCTGGCAGCTTCCAGTTCACGCCCGATGCAAGCAGCCTGTCACCACTCGCGTTCCTCACCGCGATCCCGGAGGGTTTCAGTGCTGCCCACGAAATCATCTTTTTCGTCTTTATCATCGGGGGCGCATTCGCGGTACTCCGTGCGTCGGGCGCGGTGGACGCCTCCCTCGGGGCACTACTAGGACGCCTCGGGGATCGTCCCTTCTGGCTCGTGACGGGCGGCATTCTGGTATTTGCGGTGGGATCGAGCACGATCGGGATGGCTGAGGAGTACCTTCCCTTCGTACCGGTCCTCATCGTTCTGGCCCATGCTTTGGGGTATGACGCTATCGTCGCAGTGGGGATCATGGCGGTGGGTTATGGGATCGGGTACGGCACCGCCGCGATCAACCCGTTCACCGTAATGATCGCTCAGGACGTGGCGGGGCTGGAGCCGGCCTCCGGTCTTTGGTATCGGCTGGTCTTGCTCGGCGTCTTCCTTCCCATCGGGATTCATCACGTCTGGTCCTACGCCAAGAAGATAGGGAAAGACCCTTCTGCCAGTCTGTTGGCTGATATCGCCGAAGCCGACATGGCATCGGCCCAACCTGGCGAGACCGACCATCCGGACATGACCTCCACCCACAAGTGGGTCCTGGGAGCGGTGGTCGTAGCCCTGATCGTGTTGATCTACGGGTTGACCAAGTGGCACTGGTACCTGGTGGAGATGGGCGCCCTATTCGTGGCTCTGGCCATTCTCCTGGCGGTCATAGCTCGCATGAGTCCGGACCGGACGGCGATCGAGTTCGGAAAGGGAGCAGCTGAGCTCACCACCACTGCACTGATGATCGGTGTGGCACGAGGGATCCAGGTTGTGCTGGACAGCGGGGGCGTCGTCGACACCATCGTTCACGGGATCAGCGTGCCGCTCCAGCAGTTGCCCGGCGCCCTCTCGGCTATCGGGATGTTCTTCGTCCAGAGCCTTGCCAACTTTTCCATCCCATCCGGCAGTGGCCAGGCTTACGTGACCATGCCCATCATGGCTCCCTTGGCCGATCTGGTGGGTGTGAGCCGGCAAGTGGCGGTTCTCGCCTATCAGTTCGGAGACGGTTTCACGAACATCCTGGTTCCCACCAATGCCGTCATCGTGGGAATCCTGGCCATGGCCGCCATCCCCTTCGATCGTTGGTTCCGGTTCATCATCCCGTTCATGATCAAGATCTGGATCGCGGGATCGGCGGCATTGGCGGTGGCGGTTCTGCTGGGATACGCATGAACGGCGCCGGGCTTTTTCGGCGGCGTGCTATAAACGGACTCCGAAGGAGTGCGCCATAAAGCGCTACGCAAGTAGCGCGGTTTTCAAGCCGACCCCGTCAGGGGCGCGGCCTGGAGGGCCCCACTGGGGGGCCGGATCTCAGCGGCGGACGAAGGTGGTCCTGCGGATGTTCTCGAAGATGATGAGGTCCACCCGTCCTCCCCCGATGGAAGCCCCCGGAGGAATCCGGTATCGATCCCCAATGAAGGACTCCACTTCCAGTCGAAGAGGTCGCCCGAGAGGGTATTGGAACTCTACAAATTGGATGGTCCGGGGTTGAAGCGTGGCCAACAGTTCCCGCCGCCCGTCGAGATCGATGAAAAGTTGGGTTTCGTAGGAATTCCGGCTTTCCACCCGCAGAACCCACTGGTCCCTGGCTGTACTTTGGTTGAAGGGGTTCTCCGACGATCCGCCCGTCGAGCACCCCGAGAAAATGAGGAAGGACCCGAGAAGGGCCAAACTCAAAGCCTTGATCTTATCCCGACCTCGTCGGGCGCTGTTAGCCGACACTCTTTTCCCCTCCGTTGGCGGTCTGTGTTGGCAATGAACCGAATCCCTCCAGCGCAGGAGAACGGGTCGAGGAGCCAGCTTCGAGCCCCGTTCTCTCCTTACCAAGATTCGCATCTCGCGAAGTACCCCTAAAACCCCGTATCATTTCCCCGGGTTTCGAAACGCCCTGACGGGGCCTCGCCGCCGGCAGGGAGAGGGGCACACCAAACCACGGACCTAATGTGAAGAACAGACTTCTTCTGCTTCTACTCGCTGCGGCCCTTCAGGTGCCGCTGCCGCTGCTTTCCCAGCAGCGCGAGGCATACGACTACTGGCGCTTCAACCGCGAGATGATTCGGAGAGGCCAACAGGCCATCCTCACCTGTAACGGCCTTTTCACCTCCAACCGGTCCCTGGACGACGTCTACCGCCAGGAACTGGCCTTCCTGCCGGATCCGATCGGCACTGCCGAAGGAGGGGACTATGTGGTGGACTGGAACCGTCGAGCCGTGGCCATTGGGGCCGACGGGCACATCCCCACCATGCGGGCGGCTTTTCGAGAAGGTTTCGGGTGCGTGATCCTGGCGCCGGATCAAGACTTCGAAGATATCGAGTCTCTCCCCGTCCTGGACGTCCCCCCACCGCCTGGGGACCCAGCCACCATCCCCTGGCCGAACGGGGACCTGACCAAGGACGCACCGCCACCCTCGGGGGTGGACCCGGCGGCCTTGGGGGCCGCGTCGGACTGGGCCTTTGACCGGGCCTCTCCTGAGCAGGTCACCCTCAGCCTCCTCATCGTCCACAGAGGGGAGATTGTCCTCGAGCGTTACGCTCCAGGCGTGGACATGTTCACGAAGACCAGGACCTGGTCCACCGCGAAAAGCATCGCCGTCACCCTCATCGGGATGTTGGCCGACCAGGGTAGAATGGAGCTGGACAAGCCCCTGGGTTTCGACTGGCTTCCCCGGGCTTCCTCCCCTGATTCGGATCCCCGGTCCAAAATCACGTTGCGACACGTTCTAAACATGTCCAGCGGGCTCTACCCCGTGGACAATTCCGGGCTGGAGTACGCCACCGGGTCCGGATTGGCCTACTGGGCCGGAGCAAGCTCCGTCCGGGGGGCACTGCGTGGAGCCGTGATTCGAGAGCCGGGAACCCATTGGGACTATGAGAACTACGAGACCCTCTTGGCTGTATATGCAATGAAGGAGGCTCTTGGGGATCCACAGGCTTACCTGGAGTTTCCCAGGAAGGCTCTCCTGGACCGGATCGGAATGCGGAACACACTTCTGAGCGTCGACCGTTTCGGGGATTTCATCCTGAGCAGTCAGGTTTATACTTCCGCTCGAGACCTGGCTCGATTCGGCCTTCTTTATCTCCAGGGTGGCTTATGGGACGGGGAAAGGCTCCTGTCCGAGGAATGGATCGACTTCGTCAGGACCCCAGCCCCGTCCACGGCGGGAAGGGGAAACCAATACGGGGGTCAGTGGTGGCTCGTTCCGGACAACAGGAACGATGTCCCGAAGGATGCTTTCTCCACAGCTGGAAACCGGGGGCAGTACGTGGTCGTGGTCCCGTCCCATGACCTGGTCATCGTTAGGCGGGGGCTGGACTATGGGCGGCAGGGATTCAACCGGTGGGATCTAACGCGAGAGGTGCTGAAAGCCTTCGAGTAATCCCTTATCTTAGAACACCTACATTTATCGTTCCGCATATGAGGTATCAGTCATGAGTGTCATGGTCATGAACGTCATAGAGCAACTCGCTTTTATTCGGACGGCCGGCGGGACCCGCGTTACGGTCGGTCTCCCCGACGAAACCTTGGATCGCTTCGCCAGTGTCGATCCCACCCTCCTCAGGGCAATTGAAGCCGCGGTTGGGCAGTTTGAATTGCTCAAATCCGAGTTCCCGGACTTCATGGCGTTGGACGAGCTGGATCAGGTCGCGGAAATCCAGTCCGGAATCGTGAACTTCTACGCTCACGACGCCGTGAATCCCTACGTGGCCCTGGCCGCTCGTGGTCCCTGGATCGTTACCACCAAAGGAGCCGTCGTCCACGACAACGGTGGCTATGGAATGTTGGGATTCGGTCACGTGCCGGCCGATGTCATCGAGGCCATGAGTAGGCCTCAGGTCATGGCAAATGTCATGACCTCCAATCTGAGCCAGTATCGGTTGGTCAAAGCGCTCGAAAAGGAGATCGGACGCACTCGGCCGGGCGGGTGCCCGTTCACCCACTTCCTCGCCATGAACTCCGGATCGGAATCGGTTTCCGTCGGCTCCCGAATCGCGGACATCAACGCCAAGGAGATGACGGATCCCGGCGGGCGACATGAAGGAAAGCCGGTAAAGAAGCTGTCCTTGGTCGGTGGATTCCACGGGAGGACCGGCCGGCCGGCTCAATTCTCCGATTCCTGCCGCGGATCCTACCAAAACCACCTGGCCAGTTTCAGGCACCGTGAGGACCTCATCACCGTCGAGCCGAATGACGTCGACGCCCTACAGGCAGCCTTTGCCAAGGCGGATGCCGACGGCTTCTTCATCGAGGCATTTTTCATGGAACCGGTGATGGGGGAGGGAGACCCGGGCTTGGCGGTCACTCCGGAGTTCTACTGCGCAGCGAGAGAGCTCACCGAGGCCCACGGTTCGGTCCTCCTCATGGATTCCATCCAGGCAGGCCTCAGGGCCACCGGTCACCTGTCCGTGGTTGATTACCCTGGCTTCGGAGAGTTGGCGGCCCCCGACCTGGAGACCTATTCAAAGGCTCTGAACGCCGGCCAGTATCCCCTTTCGATCCTGGCCATGAACGATCGGGCTGCCAAGCTTTACAGGACCGGCGTGTACGGGAACACCATGACAGCCAACCCCAGGGCCATGGACGTGGGTTTTGCCGTGCTTCAGATGGTGACGGACGAAGTCCGGGAAAACATCGTCGCCCGAGGACACGAGTTCCTGGAGAAGCTACGGGCTCTGGCAGAAGAGCTGGGCGGGCCCATTACGAAAGTCCAGGGAACCGGTCTTCTTTTCTCCTGTGAACTGGACCCTTCGTACAAAGCCTATGGGGCCGGGAGCTTGGAAGAGTATATGCGTCTCCATGGCGTGGGGGTGATCCATGGCGGGGAGAACTCATTGCGGTTCACGCCCCACTTCGAGGTGACGTCTGCGGAGGTCGATCTGATCGTCGACCACCTGCGGGACGCACTGATCAACGGCCCAAAACGAGCCGACGCCTAAACCGCCGTGGCCTGAAATACACCGGGACCCCTGGGAACACGAGAGGCCCCCGCACCCAGGCGGGGGCCTCTCGTGTTTCCGTTCCTTCGGCTTTGACGCCGCTCAACCTTCCGCTTCGGTCTCCAGCTCATCGAGCTTGTCCGGATCAGAAACGGCGATCTCCACCAGGTCCTTGGGAATTCCACTCTGTTCGCACATGACCCTGATCTCCTTCTCGACATCGGAGAAATCCAGGATCTCCCGAATGGACTCGATGTACTCGAGCATGTCATCCGGAGCGATATCACCGAGTGACGGACCGGCAGCTTCAGCGGCCTTCCTGGCGGCCTCTTCTTCTGCCAATCTCTTCTTCTCGGCGATCTCTTCCTCCATCGCACGTTTCACGTCGGCAATGGCCGCCTGGTCTGCTCCACCCAACTCTATGATGAGCTCTTCGGAAACGTCACTGGTGATCAGGTGTCGGATCTGATCCGCCTGCGGTCTGTCGGAGACCCCGTCCAGGAGTTCGGCCACCCGTACTCGTTCGGCCCTTTCGGCCGCGACCGCGGCTATCACCCGGTCGAACTCTGCCTGGTCGATGCCCATACGGTCGATGATCACGGCAGGGTCCAGATCTTCTTCGATGAGAAGGCGAATCCCCCCGTCGCCATCGACCCCCTTGGCCTTGGCCACCAGGAGATCGAGCTTGATGCCCCTCACCATCTTGTCCACGTGGGTGCGTCGTTCGGAGGTCTTCAGGGCAGGCCAATCCTCGCCGACCTTATCCACCAGTTTGACCGTGGCGACGTAAGGACTGGTGAGATCACCGAGTGAGAGTGCTCCAAATGCCTTGTTGAGGTCTTCCATGAGGGGCCGGCCGGCGGCGACCCGGGCACCGACAGCGTTTCGGAGTGCCAACATGTGCCCCGCGTTTCCCGACACGGCGAAACCGGTCTGGTCCAACTTTGCTGCTACCTGCTGAATGGCCTTTTCGAGATTGTCCTCGGCGAGGTCGTGGTCTCCCAGCTCCGAGATCTTCCTCTCGATGACCAGCCAGAGGGGCTCTTTTTCGGATCCGTTGGATATCGTCATTACTCAGTATCCTGTTCACAGTTTCACAAAAAAAGCGCCGCACCTCCGCTGCACTACTGCAAGGGCGACGCGAACAACCTAGAAACACCCCCGAGCGCTGGCAATCGACCAGGGGAACTCGTTGCCGTGAGGGCCCGGACTATCTAGGATGCCCGAGCCGAAGCCACGGTACCCTTACCCGGAGTAAGACAATGAGGACCTTCCTCACCGTCGGAGCGTTTCTTCTTCTTTCCCTGGCATTTCCTCGTGCCTCTGCTTCACAGATGGGATCGGGAGCCGATTCCGGAATGGAGGACATCCTGTCCTCCATGGAATTCCGGAGCCTGGGGCCCGGATTTGTCACGGGCCGGATCGCCGACATCGCCATCGATCCAGATGACACCGACGTTTGGTATGTGGCTTCAGCATTCGGTGGCCTTTGGAAGACTGTGAACCGAGGGATCTCTTTCGAACCGATCTTCGATGAACCTGGTGTGGCTTTCACTCTCTGCTGCGTCGTCGTGGACCCAACGGATTCGAATGTGATCTGGCTCGGAACGGGCGAGAACACGAGCCAGCGGAGCGCTCATTTCGGGACCGGTCTCTACAAGTCGACGGATGCCGGAGCAACGTGGCGGAGGGTAGGGCTGGAGGCGTCCGAGCACATCGGCATGATCACCCTTGATCCGAGGGACTCCGACGTGGTCTACGTAGCGGCCCAGGGGCCGCTGTTCGCCGCGGGGGGCGACCGAGGGCTCTTCAAGACCACCGATGGCGGCGAGACCTGGGAAGCCATCCTCCAGATCAGCGAGGATACAGGCGTCAATGAGGTCGTACTGGATCCGGCAGACCCGGATATCCTCTACGCCAGTACATACCAGCGACGACGACGAGTCGGACAGTTGGTTGGCGGCGGGCCGGAGTCCGGCATTTATCGCTCCACGGACGGGGGATCCAGCTGGGAAGAGCTGACCGATGGGCTCCCGGACACGGACATGGGAAGGATCCCTCTCGCGGTGGATGCTCGCCAGGAGCCCCACGCTGTCTTCGCGTTGATTCCGGCGCAGGATGACCAGTCCGGCCTCTATCGCTCCACCGATCAAGGGGAGAGTTGGGAACGGATCGGACAACAGGAGGGTCGGGCCCGGCCCGGGGCCGCGGAGTCGGACGATCCCCCGGAGCCCCGGTGGTTCACTGGCGGGAATCCGGAATATTACCATGAACTCCACCTGGACCCACACCGTCCCGGCTACATCTACTCCGTAAACACCAATATGGATCTCAGCACCGACGGAGGGGAAAGTTGGGGGCGTGCAGGATGGGAACAGAAAGGGGTTCACGTGGACCACCACGCGCTTGCGTTCGACCCGGAGAACCAGGACCACATCCTCCTGGGGAACGACGGTGGTCTCTACGAGAGTTATGACGGCGGCGAGACCTGGCGGTTTTTTACCAACCTCCCCGTAACCCAGTACTACCGGCTATCGGTGGACGAGGCCAAACCCTTCTACAACGTGTGTGGAGGCACCCAGGACAACTTCACGATGTGCGGGCCTTCCCGGACCTCGAAACCCTGGGGAATCCGTACGAGCGACTGGTACGTGACAGCAGGAGGGGACGGATTCCAGTCCAGGAATGATCCTGAGAATCCGAACATCGTCTATTCCAGCTCCCAGAACGGTGGAATCAGCCGCCGAAACCTGCGGACCGGCGAGTCCCAGAGCATTCGCCCGAGAGTCCCGTTCCCTGAAGACTCTTCCGAGGAAGAGGGCGGCGGGCCAGGCGCCAACCGAACCCGGGACCGGACCAACTGGGATGCACCGTATATCATCAGTCCCCACTCCAACACGCGCCTCTACTGGGGAAGCCACGTCCTTTACAGAACGGACGACCGGGGGGACTCCTGGGAGCGAATCAGCCCGGATCTGACCCGGAACCTCGATCCAGACACTCTTCCCATCATGGGAAGGGTTTGGGATTCCGATGCTGTCCGTTTGAACGCTTCCACCACGACCCTCAGCACCATCGTCAGCCTGGATGAATCACCCCTGTTCGAAGGCCTCATCTACGTCGGTACCGACGATGGGCTCCTTCAGGTCACCGAGGACGGCGGCGAGACATGGCGTAGGGTGGAAGACTTCCCCGGCGTGCCGAAGTGGACCTATGTCACGGATGTGTTCCCCTCTCCGAGGGAGGCTTCAACGGTGTTCGTGGCCCTCAACAACTGGCAGCGCGGAGATTTCAACCCTTATCTGGTGAAGAGCACCGATCGAGGACGGACCTGGACGTCGATCTCCGGGAATCTCCCAGAGAACCATGACGTCTGGTCGGTGATCCAAGACCATGAGAACGGGGATCTTCTCTTCGCCGGCACCGAGTTCGGGGTCTTCGCCAGCTTCGACGGCGGCGGCGCCTGGACCCAGCTGTTGGGGGGCCTACCACCGGCTCAAATAAGGGACATGGCGGTGCAGCGAAGGGAGACAGACCTCGTGCTGGGCACCTTCGGCAGAGGTTTCTACGTCCTGGACGACTACAGCCCTCTTCGGGAAGTGAATGCGGAGACCCTTTCGGCGGACGCATCCCTATTCCCCCTCCGCCACGCCTATCAGTTCAACATGACAGGGTCGGCCCCGGCGGGTTCCGCCAGCATCTCGAACCTGGCGGGGAACTTCACCACTCCGAATCCCCCGACCGGCGCCGTCTTCACCTATCACCTGAGCGTGGAGGCGGAAGAAGAGGAGACCCTCGTTCTCCTGATCAAAGACGCCGCCGGAGACCAGGTCAGGGAAATCGAGCTGGACAGCTCCATGGGACTCCAGAGAGTGGTCTGGGACCTCAGGGAAGCCCCACCCGTCCCATCCGCCGATGCGGAAGGGCAGGAGGGCCCCAGAGCCCGGTTCCAAGGCCGTTCCAGACGAGGCCCGCTGGTCGAGCCGGGCCGTTATCAGGCCTCCCTCGGTTGGAAGGTGGGAGAGGACGTCGTGGAGGTGGGCGAAGCCCGGAGCTTTCACGTCGTCGGGGTCCAATGGTAGGGGGTTTAAAGCCTCTGTCCGGGGGTTTAAAGCCTCTGTCCGGGGGTTAAAGGCCTCGGAAATA
>JABDNZ010000540.1 GCA_013043565.1 Gemmatimonadota bacterium
CCTGGAGGGGAATTCCCGGCCGGAGGGGATGCCTCTCGTGATAGGATTTGAGGTTAGAGAGGATCAGGCTCCGTCCCTCCTCCCAAACCCCCTTTGAGAACAGCCTGCCCTCCACCGGAACGAGGGCGTTTCCCTCTTCCAACTCGCGAACAGCAGATTCCAGGTTGGCTGGCGACAGGCCGGTCCGCTGACAGGCGCTGTCTCGAGGGATCCCCTCCCATTCACTCATCTCCAAAAGAGCTGAAAGATTCCTGGGGCCGGAGTCCGCGAGGCGCCCTTGCAGGAGATCCCCCTCTCCGGAGCGCAGCTTTCCGCGCTTTCGGGGCATGACTTCTGCCACCCGCCCCCCTCCGATGGTTGTCACCGGGGAGTAGGACCGAATCACCAGATGATCCCTAACCCTCGCTACCACGGGCGCCTCGAGCCTCAGCTGTGCCCAGCCCTGGCCTCCTGCCGGGATGCGGTCGCCGCCGAACACCGCAACCCTGGCCAGGACTTCGGCGGTTCCAAGGTGGACCCTCACCCGCTGGCCTTGCTCCAGGTCCCACCCTGTATCCGGGAGTAGGGATAGGCGGCAGGTCAGCATCCATGACACGTCCCACCCTGGTGCCTGGACGACGCACTGGCCCCGCTGGATGTCATGATGGCCGAGCTTGGCCCCGGTGAGGCCTACGGCAGCCCTGGCGCCGGCCTGAACCTCTTTCACCTCTTCTCCGTGCACCTGGACCGATCGGACCCTGCCCTCCTTCTCGCCAGGCAAGACCACCACTCTGGCACCTTCAGCCAACCGGCCCGACCAGAGGGTGCCGGTCACGACGGTTCCCGCGCCCTTGATCGTAAAAACCCTGTCGATAGGGAGCCGAACCACATCCACGCCCTTCTCTTGGGCTTGCCGGCCCAGGTCCGCCAAGGCATCGCCCAGATCGGAAAGGCCTCGTCCGGAGAGGGCCGACACCGGAAGGATGGGGGCCCCGCCGTAGGGCGTACCCGAGAGGAGTAGCTGGATGTCCTCCCGGACCAGCTCCATCCAATCCGGCTCTGCGAGATCCGCTTTTGTGACAGCTACGGCCAGCCGAGGGACCCCAAGAAGGCGGACGATAGAAAGGTGCTCCCTCGTCTGTGGCATGACTCCTTCATCGGCGGCCACCACCAGGAGGACGAGGTCCATGCCGGTGGCCCCCGCCAACATGTTCCGGATGAACCCCTCGTGACCGGGGACATCTACGACCCCGAAAAGCACATCGTCACCGGGCTGGTATTCGGCAAATCCCAGGTCGACGGTGATCCCCCGTTCCCTCTCCTCCTTGAGTCGATCCGTGTCTACACCGGTCAGAGCTTTGACCAGGGCGGTCTTCCCATGATCGATATGTCCGGCAGTCCCGAGGATCAGCCTACGCATTTTCCCTCGCAATCAGGTCTCCCAAAACGGCCATCGAACGGAGGGGGGTTCCACCGGAGATATGATAGGTCACGAAGTCGCTGGCCACCCGGAGGTGGGTCAAAGGTTTGGTCAATTCCTCCGGAGGCCTGCCGTCCAAAAGGGAATGCAGCTGAGCCCTCGCTACCGGCCCCATCCGTGGGCCCTGCGTGGACTCCTGGCATGAATGGCACCGCAGCCCCCCGGCACTGAAATCAAAACGCCCCATCTCTCCTTCCGAAAAACCGCTCCCACACTGAACACACTCGTGGACCACCGGCCCGAACCCCAGGCCTTGGATCAGAGACCACAGGTGGACGAGAAGATCTGAAAGGAGCCGGTTTCGATGGGCACTTTCCATTCTGTCCATGCCCCGTCCGAGGCTCGCAAAGAGAAGGGGATTTCCTTCCCCCTCCGCGTGCTGGAGGATCAGCTCCCCGAGAACCGATGCTGCGGCCAGGCGGACGGGATCGGTTCCCAATCCGGGTCTGGTCCTCGTCGTCGAAAACTCCCGGAATGTCTGGAGATCCCGGTTATCCCGAAAACCAACGCTCAGGATCCCCTCCGAGAAGGTCCTCAGGGCCCCTCCCCGCTTCCCTCCCGATCTTCGCACTCCTTTTGCCATTGCCGCCAACACCCCATGAGAGTCGGAATAGAACCTCAGGATCTGGCTGGTCTCACTGAACGGGTAGGATCGAAGGAGGATCGCGGTGGTGGAGAGGAGAGCCAAGAGTCGATCGATCTCAGGAGAGGCGTTTCAATCTCGAGAGGAGGCGGTCCCGTGCGGCCTTGTACTGGTCCCTTTGGTCCGCTGACGGATTGTCATGTGTTTCGAAGTCTTCGTCCAGCTTCGCGATACTGACCAGTAGCTCTTCCCGTTCGGCCCTTGGGACTTCGGGGCCGGACGCTGGTGTCTCCTTTCCTGCCCGAAGCCTGTATGCGGCCACACCGGCAGCGCCGAGGAGCAGTCCCAGGAGAATCCCTATCCACTCCGCCGGCATGGACCATGGCTCCGGCGCCACCTCGGTGCGAATCTCCGCATCGACCAGGTCCGTGGCGGCATACCGCCGGAAGGTGTTCCCGGGCTCCAACTCCACCGGAGTCGTGAGTTGGAGGGGGAAGAACTCGGCGGGAGGAGCGGGTTCCCGGACCAGGATCTCAACCGCATCGGTCTTTCCCGGCAGGGGGAGGACGAAGTCGTCTTCCGTAATCCGATATCGCACCATCAAGAACCCATCCCCTGGGGGGATTGGGGACAAAACCGTCAACCTCCCCTCCTCGAGACGGAGCGCGTCCGGCGCCAAGTCTGCCTGACCAACCTGAAAGTCGGCGATGGAGTCCGGGAGGGGATAGCTCCAGACCATGCCCTCGTCTGGGGAGTAGAGGGTGTAGGCGCCCTCGTTGCGAAGCTCGAAGACGTCAGTTGCCATCCAGCCGGCATCGATCTTTTCCAAAAACACGTTCCTGGCCGATAGGGGTATGTCGGCCCCATCGGGGGGCGCCGAGGCGGTATCGTAGGCCTGGATCAGATAAAGGCTGTCGAGTTGGAAGGCCTCGGTTACGGCCGGCCCGAAGTAAAGGAGGCCACCGTATTCGACGGAGGCAAAGAAGATCTCCTGCCGGGATGCGTGGTCGGGGACGTGAGGAAGAGGAAGGACGAACGAACCGTCGGAGCTCACCGTCACGCTGTCGATCTCACCGGACGAGGCCTCGGAAACCAGGTGCAGAATCACGGTCCCTTCGGAAAGTGTTTCCTCCCCGACCCTTACCTGCCCTCGGAGTTCTGGATGGACTTCCTGCTGGGCACCCGTCGGTGCGAAGGAAAGAAGGGTGGCGAAAAGGGCCAGGAGAGTGAGGGTCCCCAGATCGGCTCGGAAGGCGGGCATGGAGATCTCAGGGGGTGAAGCGACCAAAGTCTTCCGGATTCAGTTTCTTCAGGTACTCTTTCAAGTCCTCGGCTTTAATCTTCGGGGACTCGGACTCCAGGTGGGCCTCGGAGGCCGGTGTTACCGACTCTTCCTCCGAGATCTCGATCGTGGCCTGCTCGAGAAGTGCCTCCTCGGCGAAGATCTTGGCGCCCATCCGGAGCGCGACAGCGATGGAGTCCGAGGGACGGGCGTCCACGGAGATCAACGTTCCATTCCTTCGGATGATCATCTCTGCGAAGTAGGTATTTTCCACAACCTCGGTGATGATGACTCGCTCGAGAGATCCACCAAGGCCACCAAGAACGGAAACCAAGAGGTCGTGGGTGAGGGGCCTCGAAAAGCTCCAATCGGCCAGCTGCATGGCGATTGCACTGGCTTCCCCGGGACCGATCCAGATCGGAAGGACCCGGGGGCCGTCTCGTTCCTCCAGGATCACAACCGGGTTGTTGTTGCTGCGATCCAGGCCCAGACTCTGAACCTTCACTTCTACCAGCACGGCGCCTTCCTCTTGGACTCCTCGGGCGATCAGCCTTTCGGGACCCGGGGTGGAGCGCTCGCCCCCAGATCGATGGTCACAACACTCAGTACTCCGAAGGGAGCGACGGGTTCGCCGAACCGCCCCTTTCAGATCGCGAGACGCTTCTGGATCTCCTCCACTCGATCGGTCTTTTCCCAATTGAACAGCTCTGCTTCCCAGCCGTCCTCTCCCCCGACCCTGAGAAGCTCGGGTTCCCTTCCGAAATGCCCATACGCCGCCGCCGGGAAGAAGATGGGGGCTTCCAGACCAAGCTCTTTGGTGATTGCACTCGGCCTGAAATCGAAGACTTCTTTTACGATGGAGGCCAACTCGTCGTCCGGGCGGACCCCCGTACCGAACGTGTCCACGTAGACGGCAACCGGGACCGCCACCCCGATGGCATAGGCGATTTGGAGCTCGAACCTGCGAGCAGCGCCGGCTGCCACCATGTTTTTCGCCGCCCAACGGGCCGCATAAGCCCCCGATCGGTCGACTTTGGTGGCGTCCTTCCCGCTGAAGGCACCCCCCCCGTGCCGCCCGACACCACCGTAGGTATCAACCATGATCTTCCGGCCAGTGAGACCGGTGTCTCCGTGTGGGCCCCCGGTCACGAATCGGCCGGTGGGATTGATATGAAAGGTGCAAGCATCCGGATCAAGGAAGTCCGGCGGCATGGAGGGCATAATCGCTTTTTGGAGGAGTTCCTCTTTGAGTTCTTCCAATTCGATGTCAGGATCGTGCTGAACGCTCAGAACCACGGTGTCGATCCTGATGGGCCGATCTCCGTCGTAGAGCACCGACACCTGTGCCTTCCCGTCCGGCCTGATCCAGGTCAGGTCTCCCGATCTCCGGAGAGCCGCCACTCTTTGGGTCAGGGCATGGGCCAAGGTGATGGGTGCCGGCATGAGAGACGGGGTCTCGTCCGTCGCATAACCGTACATCATCCCCTGGTCCCCGGCACCCCCCGTGTTGACGCCCATAGCGATGTCCAGGGCCTGTTGATCAATCGTCGTCAGGACCGCGCATGTGTTACCGTCGATGCCGAAATCGGGGTGAGTATACCCGATGTGTTTCAGAGTTCCCCGCACGATTTCTGGGATCTCGACATATGCGTCAGTAGTGATCTCGCCGGCCACCAGAGCCATCCCCGTTGTGACCAGAACCTCTGCGGCAACCCTGGCTTTGGGGTCCTGAACGAGGATGTTGTCCAGAATGGAGTCGGATATCTGGTCCGCGATCTTGTCGGGATGCCCCTCGGTCACGGATTCGGAAGTAAAGAGTCGAAGGCTCACGGCCACGTCTTTGGTTCAGGATGGAGGACGGCCGCTCAAAGAAGTGAGCGGTCTCCGGGGGGCCTTTACACCCCGGAGTTGGGAACGTTCAGGCTCCAGCGCCCTGAGAAGGCCGACAGGTCGATGCTGTCCCCGACCCCCTCGACCAAGTGGGCCACCACTTCCCTGCTGGTCGGGGCGGCCAGAGCCTTTGCCGCCGCGGTTCTGGCGTCCTCGATTCGGAACGCACGAATGACCTTCTTGATCTCGGGGAGTGAAGGCCAAGCCACCGAGAGGGAGTGAATGTTCAACCCCAGGAGGAGGAATGCCCCGAGAGGATTTGCCGCCAGCTCACCGCAAACACTGACCTCGATCCCCGCGGCCCGTGCGACCCGGGACACCTGGTGCAGTTGGCGCACCACCGCTGGGTGAAAGGGGTTGAACAAGTGGGCGAGGCGAGTGTTGTTCCGGTCCACGGCAAGCGTGTACTGAACGAGATCGTTGGTTCCGATAGAAAAGAAATCGGCATGCCGTGCCAGCTCCACTGCGTCCAGCGCCGCGGCTGGAGTCTCGATCAGCAGCCCGAGCTTGTGGCCGGGGTTAAAAGCCAAGCCGTCTTCGGCCAGGCGGTCCTCTTCCTCCTTTAGAAGGGCCCGGACGCGGAGGACCTCGTCGACGTCGTTGACCAGTGGGAGCATGATCCGGACATCCCCATGGGCCGTAGCCCGAAGCAGGGCCCGGAGCTGAGGGCGGAATAATTCAGGTTGATCCAGGCACACCCGGATCGCCCTCCACCCCAGGAACGGATTCGACTCCCGGGGCATGTCGAGGAACATGGGGAACTTGTCTCCGCCCACATCGAACGTCCGGATCATCACGGCCGATTCAGGAAAGGTCTGGGCCACGTGGCGATAGGCCTCATACTGCTCCTCCTCCCCGGGGAGCTCGGAACGACCCACCATCAGGAACTCTGTTCGATACAGGCCGATCCCATCGGCCCCATGACTTTTGGCGTGGGCCGCCTCCCAGGGAAGGTCGAGGTTGGCTCGGAGGGCTATGGGCTGTCCGTCCTTGGTGTCGGCATCCAGTTTGACGATCTCTTTGATCTCTTCCTCCCACTCCCGGATCTGGACCTCCCTTCCCCGAAAGATCTTCCACTCTCTCTCGGTGGGATTGAGGACCACCCGGCCGATTCGGCCGTCCAGGATGGCCTCCTGGCCGTCCTGCGCCAGTCGGGTGATATCGCCCAGGCCCACTACGGCGGGAAGAGATAGGGAACGAGCTAGGATCACCCAGTGAGAGGTCCTGGTGCCTTGGTCCGTGGCGACCCCGACGATCTTCTCCGGATCGAACTGAACGGCCAGGCTGGGGGTGAGGTTTTTCGCTACGAGGATGACGGGCTCTTCCGCGTCGGTGTGGTCGAACAGAAAAGGGAGGTCCATGATCCGCCGGAGAACCCGAGCATGGAGGTCTTCAAGGTCGTTGATCCGATCCAGAACCATGGGTTGAGAGGTCCGCTCCCACATGGCGCGAAGCTCGAGAATCCTCCATTCAAAAGCTTGCGCAGCCGTAAGTTGATTCCCCCTGATGTACTCGACGGTGCGGTCAATGACCTCGGGATCGTCCAACATCATGAGTTGCGGGTCGAAAATCCGCGCCTCCGTGTCCCCGAGCCGTTTTGAGGTCGCCTCCTTCAACGACTGAAGGCGTACCCGGGTCTTGTCCCGAGCGGTCTGAAACAGTTCCACCTCGGTCTCCACCAGGTCGGCCTCGACCCTCCGGTGGACGACCTCCGGAACCTCCCAGTTGAGGACCTGGATTCTCCCCTCCGCGATCCCTTCTGAAACACCGAACCCGTCTCGAATGGTTACCACCGCTCAATCCTCCTCAAAACCCCGTTTCACCAGGTCTGTCAGGGCCTCCAACGCCTCTTCCGAATCATCTCCCGACGCCGTAAAACGCAAGGTCGATCCCTGTTCGGCCGCCAGCATCAGCACTCCCATGATGCTCTTTCCGTTCACCTGCAGGCCGCCCTTTTCCACATGGATCTCCGCCGTGAACGAGCCGGCGAGCTTCACCAGAGCAGCCGCTGGCCGGGCGTGGAGCCCTGCCCGGTTCACGACCTCTACGGAAGCTTCCCTCGTGGTCGCTTCGCTCATCCGATCCACCCCACCAGGAATATCAATCCGATAGCCCCCGAGATTCCCCAAAAAGTCCACCTCCACACCCTCTGGCCCACCAGGCTTCCGAGCCAAAGGCCCCAGACACCTCCCACCACGGCCAGCAACAGGATGGGCCAGTCTTCGCTGGACCAACTACGACCCAGTGCGGACCCCACCACCCCCCCGAGGAAAAACACTCCAGCTGCCGAGAGGCGATCGGCTTTTCTTGAAAGCGCGGCCTTCCCGATCGATTCCCCTACCCTACTCCCCCTCTCCATCCCGACCCTGAAGCCCCATATCCGAAGACCCAAGTGACCCAGATTATAGGCGATCAGGAAGAACCATACCGTGAATGCAGGTGTCGCCCCGGCCAACGCCAGGAGGAGTGCGGCAAGCATGGTGGCGGGCCGCCACCCCACCCAAATCAGGGCATCCCCGACTCCTCCGAGGGGGCTCCTCACTGCTCCTTTGAACCTCTCGACCTCTTCCCCGGAAGACCCATCCGCCTCCATCCGACTGGCGGCACCCAGGGCGATGTTCGAGAGATAGGGGTGGGCATTGAAGTGTTCCGAATGCCGTTGAAGGGCCTCAGAAAGGCCGGCCGGATTTCCCTTGTTCAGTTTTTTTAGTACGGGGAGGATGGCGAATGCAAAGCCGCCCCCGATCATGGTCCGGTTATTCCAGGACCCTTGAATCAGAAAGGATCGGAAAAACGCGGACCACCGGGCGGCCCATCCGATCTCGTTCATAGGATCATGCTCGACAGAAGGAACCCCGCGAGGCCTGCTCCAAAAAGAACACCTCGTTTCTTCCAACCTCCCAACGTACCGACGAAAGCTCCTGCCGTGAGGCTCGCGCCCACCGCCAAGAGCACGAAGGTCCCCGACATACCCATGGGCCAGAGATCCCCTACGATCCCCGCCAACCAGCCCCCCACCAGTAATCCGGCGAACGAGACGCCACACCCTCGGAGAAACTCGAGGAGTACCGGCCCCAAGTGGCCCCAGACGACCCGACCGACGGTGACTTCCATCCGAGACGGGTCGGGAACCAAGCGTCCGTTCGCCTTCCGGAGGAGCCGGATGGAAACGGCTCCCACCCTGCTCAGCAGGAACCCCAATAGTGTCCCCAGGGCGACACCGGCCGGCCCCTGAACAAGAGCGCCGGTGGCAACCGCCACCATGGTTGGTGGTCCGCCCTCCGGGAACTCGGCTCCCCCGACCGGGAAGATGGAGATGAAATAGACCTCCAGGATCCCTCCGATGAGAAGCCCCGAGGCCGGGTCCCCCACAAGCCATCCGGTAAGGACTCCGGCCACGAGGGGCCGGGAAACCATAAACTGTCCGAAGGCGGTACCGTCCAGCGCCAAAAGGCCGCCCAGGAGGGTGAGGGGGAGGATATCCATGGTATCGAGTGCCCGAGTCCCTAAACCAAGAGGTCCTCCAGGGCCACCTTCTGGGAGCCTGGAAGGTCCTGGGCCGAGATGAGAAGTCCTTCGACTTCGAGGGATCGGAGGGACGCCCGGTCCGACGGATCCAAGAACAGGTAGGGGAGGATCTCTTCCCTCCCCTTCCGAAGGTGTAGCCCTCCTACATTCAGGGCTCTCCCCTCCAAAAGACCCCCTCTTGCCAACTCGAGGAAAGTATGTAGATCCCGAGTCAGGAGAACGCTTGTAAGGTCTGATTCCTCCCATGCCTTGAGTGAACCCCGGGCTTCATCGGGAGACCAGAACTCCACCTGGGTTCCGTCCGGAACGCCAAGGGCGTACAGCTCCTGCTCCCACTCACTCTTCGCCACTGCAGCGTCCACCACCAGGTACCTGTCGGGGCGAAGTTGGCTCCCCCATCCGACGACGACCTGGCCGTGAATCAGGCGCTCGTCGACGCGGTACAGTGCGACAGGCATCAGGCGGATTCCCCGCCGGCGAAATCCGGGACACTGGTGATACCGTCTCGTCCGCGTGCGAGGAGGCGGGGCACCAGTTCCTCCAGAGGGAGCTCCCGATGGAAGACGAAGTCCAAAAGGACAGGAAGATTCACACCTGAGATGATTGCTTCCTCCCCACCGGGCTGGCAGCAGATGCGGGCTGTCACGGCACAACTCCCTGAAGGGAGATCGGTGAAAACGACCACGGGCCCCTGGCCCAAAAAGGCCACCAATTCGGCCTGAAGGGCTTCCGGCGATTTCCCGTCATTGCTGATGGCCACCAAAGCGTCGTCGTTCACTCCGGAGATCCGTGCCACGGCGTCGACCAGGCCTTGGGCCATGGTCCCATGCGCTAGAACGACGCCCCGAACCTTCGTCGGGTCACTCATAGTCCTGCTCGAGGTATTCTCGAACGGGCTTCATTGCCTCCCGGAGCTTCTGGTCGAACTCCTGTGCGGGATCGACCCCGGCGTATTTGAGAAGGTGGTTCATTGCCACGACCTCTGAGATCACCGTGATGTTTTTCCCCGGATTCAGGGGCACGGTCACCTTCGGGAGAGGAACACCGAGGATGTCCGTAGTCTCTCTTTCGAGACCTGTCCGGCTGTACTCCTGCGAGTCGTCCCAGGCCTCCAATTGAACCACCACCTCGATTCTCTTCTGCTGGCGGATCGCTCGAATGCCGAAAAGAGCTTTGACATCGATGATCCCGATTCCCCTTATCTCCATGTGGTGTCGTTGGACCTCATGGCCGTGACCGATGATGATGTCGTAACCCCGGCGGGTCGCGAAAACCAGGTCATCGGCTACAAGTCGGTGCCCCCTCTCCACGAGATCCAGGACGCACTCGCTTTTTCCGATCCCGCTCTCCCCAACGAAGAGGAGTCCCACGCCGTACACATCAGCCAGGGAGCCGTGAAGGCTGACCGTAGGAGAGAGAGCGGCTTCGAGGTATGGGTTCAACCTCTGAAAAAACTGCCCTGTGCCCATGGACGTTCGGAAGACGGGGATCGCATACTTCTCAGCGGTGCTCAAAAACCACTTTTTTACCTCGAGGTCCTTGGTGACGAACACCACCGGAACATCGTGGCTGAAGAGGTGCCCGAGGCGCTTCTCGATGGTGGGTCCGTCGAGGGAGTCCAGATACGCCATTTCGGTCTCACCAAAAACCTGGACCCGTCCACTCACTACCCGTTCAGTGAAACCGGCCAGAGCCAGGCCGGGGCTCGCGGGGTCCGGATGGGTAATGGGCCGGTTCAGATCTGCGGTTCTCGAGAGGTTCTCGAGACCGAGGGTCTCCTCTCGATCCCGGAGAAGCTCTTCAACGGTTATCTGTCTGTTCACGCCCGCTTCATCAGGGTTCTGGTGAAAAAGGTTCGGATCCCCCCGCACGATGATAGTCCTTAAGTTGCTTCCGCCGCCGTCGCAGCATACGAGAAAGGCGGTCCACCATCTGGTCTACTGCCTCCCGAAACTCGGTTCCTTCTCCGGCTGCATGGACAGGCTCTTCGCGGTCAACTTTCAGAACAGCATCAACCTTCTTGAGGTGCTTCTCCACCTCGAAGACAACTTCCGCTCCGGACAGGCGGGGTTCGTATTTCGAGAGTTTTTCCAGCTGCTCCTCGGTTCGCTGTCGAATCGGCTCCGGGATCTCACAGTGGCGAGCGGCGATTTGTACTCTCATTTCTCCTCCGTGCTTCAAGTCTCCCCAAAGGCGTGGAACGCGCCAGGTTTTGGCCGGCCTTCGGGGATGGAAAAAGTTATGCCTGCCGACGAATACCGGCCACCCGCGCCTCCAGGAAGCCCTCCATGATCCTGGCGGAGGCGTCCCAGGTGAACCCCTCCGAAAAGAGTCGGGCGGCGGCGGACATCTCCCTTCTTACGGCCTGATCCATCAAGAGACCGGTCAGTGCGGTGGCCAGGGCCGTCAGGTCTCCATGGGGGACGAGGAGTCCGGTCTTGCCGTCGACTACAGCGTCCTGGAGGCCGGGGGATCGACTGGCCACGGTCGGTGTCCCGCATGCCGCTGCCTCCAGGATGGAGATCCCCCAACCTTCTTTGGGCGACGTGAGGACATGAATCCAACTCTTCTGAAGTAGCTCGATCTTCTCCTCCTCCGGGACATACCCCAGAAACGTTACGGTGTCTCCCAGATCCAGCTTGGAACTCAGGTCCTTCAGAGATCGCAGATAGTCTCCTTTTCCAGCCACCAGCAGTCGAAAGGCCGTGCCGTTGGCCCGCATACTGGCCGCAGCCTTGAGAACGATGTCGATCCCCTTGTAGCGCTTCAGCCTTCCGAGGTAGACGATTGTGGGTTTTGAGTAGCGCTCACCCTCTCCCCTCGGGAACAGGTTCGTCAGGTCCACCCCGTTGGGCACCACCTCGATGTCCTGGGAGGACATCCCCCGGGCCCTGAGGTCCGCCACGGTGCTTTCCGACACCGCCACCGTCGGGACTCCTTCGAAAACTCTGGGGATCGGCCGCTCGAGGAGCCATGTCGCCGCGGCCACCGGTGGCGAGGCTTCCTTGAAAGCCGTGGCTCCGAAGAGGTGATGAACGAGCAATACGACAGGAGTGTTAGTCAAAAGAGGTAGGAAGACCGGGACCTTATTGAGGTCCTCGACGATGACATCGAACCGTGCCGGTTTCAGCGTCCGACGCAGGAAGATAGGCACCCTCAGCCCGAAGGTCATGCGGGTACCGACCCGGAAAATGGTGAGTCCGTCGATCTCCTCCTGGGCAGGCGCTCCCGGAAAACCGGAGGAGAGAACCGTGACTTCGTGGCCCCAGCTCGCCAGACGGCCGAAGATCTCGTGAAGGTGGGCTTCGGCCCCCCCGGCTTGCGGGTTGGTCCTGTCCAGCCAGTTGACGACGAGGATCTTCAGGCGCGGGCTCCTTCGGTCATCATCCCCCAGGTTTGGCCTTCTTGAACAACGCGTCCAATACCCCGTTTACGAAGCGAGGGGAGTCCCTCCCACCGTACGCTTCAGCCAGATGTATCGCCTCCTGGATAGAGACTTTCGGTGGGATCTCCTCCAGAAAAAGGATCTCGGTGGTGGCGAGGCGAAGGATCGACCGGTCCATGACGGAAAGCCGGTCCAGTCTCCAGTTCTCAAGGGAAGATTTAAGAGCCCGGTCCACATCAGGCAATTGATCCTGAAGGGTCTCCAGGAGCAGCTCGAGGTAGCCCACTCTCCTGGGGGATACTCGCCGGCTCTGCAGAACCCTGGAGAGAGCCTGCGCGATGGTCTCGCCTCCCCCGGCGCTCTCCCAACGGTAAAGAACCTGGAGAGCCCAGGCTCTGGCCCGGCTCCGGTCACGGGGATGGGCCCCGTCCAGGGCCGGGGATTCGACAGGCAACCCCTACTCCATTTGTTGAAAGAGACCGGCCATCTCCAATACACTCAAGGCGGCGTCCCATCCCTTGTTGCCAGCTTTTGTGCCGGCTCGTTCCAGGGCTTGGTCGACGGTGTCGGTGGTGAGAACTCCGAGAGACACCGGGATCGAAGCGTCCCTTGCGACCGCGCCCAGCCCTCGCGTGGCCTCTCCAGCAACGTATTCGAAATGGGGTGTGCCTCCCCGAATCACGCAACCCAGGGCGATGACACCATCGTACTTTTCGTTGCCCGCTACCTTGGCGACGGCGGAGGGTAACTCCCAGGCGCCGGGAACTCGGTAAAGGTCCACGTCTCCCTCGTCCACACCGTGCCGATGTAAGCAGTCGGTGGCCCCGGTCACGAGTTGTTCTGTAACGAGGCTGTTGAAGCGGGTTACTACGATGGCAAAACGCTTCCCGGTTCCGTTCAGATCTCCGTTGAACTCGTTCACAGCTACGCTCCGTTAGAGGATGTGGCCAAGTTTTGTCCGCTTTGCCGCTAGATACTCGCGGTTGAACTCGCCCGCCTCGATTTCCAAGGATTCCCTTCCCGTAATCTCAAGGCCGTATCCTTCGAGCCCTACGATCTTCCGGGGGTTGTTTGTAAGTAATCTGATAGAGCTGAGGCCAAGGTCCAAGAGAATCTGGGCACCGATCCCATACTCCCTCAGGTCGGCTTTGAAACCAAGCGCCTCGTTCGCTTCGACCGTATCACTTCCCTGATCCTGAAGGTCGTAGGCCCTGAGCTTGTTCGCCAGCCCGATCCCCCTACCCTCCTGCTTCAGGTAAACGATAGCGCCGACACCTTCCTCTTGGATGGTCCGCATGGCCGCGTGGAGTTGCTCGCCGCAATCACACCGCCGAGATCCGAATACGTCACCAGTGAGACACTCGGAGTGCATCCTGACGAGGACGTCCTTCTTGCCTTCGAGGTCACCCTTCACCAATGCCACATGGTCCCGTTCATCCACCAGATTCGTGTAACCGATGATCTTAAAATCGCCGAACTCCGTCGGTAGATCCGCTTCTGCGATCCGCTTGACCAGGCGCTCCCGGGCCAGGCGGTACGAGACGAGCTGGGCGACCGTTATGAACTTCAGATCGTGTTCCCGGGCGATGACCTCCAGCTCGGGACGCCGCGCCATGGTTCCATCCTCATTGAGGATCTCGCAAATGACACCGGCCGCAGGGAGCCCTGCCAATCGTGCCAGATCGACCGCGGCCTCCGTTTGGCCCACCCGCCGA
>JABDNZ010000550.1 GCA_013043565.1 Gemmatimonadota bacterium
TCGCTGGGTAACGTTTACGCGATCAACACCTTGGGAGGAGTGTTTGGTTCGGCCCTCGCCGGTTTTGTGTTGATACCTGTCCTCGGGGTGCAAAGGGGGATTCTCCTGGTCGCAGCTATTAACGGAATGGTGGGAGTGGCCCTCCTTCTGGCAGAACCAGCCATCAAATTTTCGACGCGAATGGCCACCGTCGTCGCTGCGAGCCTCGTGTTCATGGCGGCGGGCGCACCCCACCTCCCGAGCGGGAGAATGACCCTCTCCTCCTATTACGAACGCCGGGAGATCGACCAGATCCTATCGTACGAGGAGGGCGTCGGGGCCACGGTGAAGGTATACCGGGACAACTATGGGGATCGGATTATTTCCATTAATGGATTCCCTGTTGCCGGCGAGCCCCCGGAGTACCAAGACGCTCAGAAAGCGCTTGCCCACTTTCCGCTCCTCATCAGCCAGGTCCCGAACCCCCGGGTAGGGATTATCGGATTCGGTGCCGGTGGGACCTCCTGGAGCGTGCTTCAGCACGACGTGGAGTTCGTGGACTGCATCGAGCTCGTTCCGGCCGTTCCCCGCGCCGCCTATCTATTTCCCGAAGTGAACCACGGGGTGCTGGACGAGCCGAGGTACAACCTGATCCTCAACGATGGCAGGAACCACGTCCTGGTGACGGATAAGGAGTACGACGTCATCTCCATAGATGCTACCTCGCCCAAGATGGCTGGGAACGGAAGCCTCTATGCCCTGGACTTCTACGAACTTTTGAAGGAGAGAGTCTCGGAGGACGGAATCGTGGTTCAGTGGATTCCACATCACCTCATTTCGGATGTTGAAGTGATGATGACGGCCAAGTCGTTTATGTCGGCCTTCCCCCACGCCACGCTTTGGTTCTCTCCGTTGCGGCAGAACGCGGTTCTGATCGGGACCCAAAAGGAATTAGAGATCGACTATGGCAGGCTAGAAGCCGCTTTCCAGGACCAGGTGATTCGGGAAGAGTTGGAATCGGTGAATGTGGCGGATCCCATCGGCTTCCTTAGCGGCTTCCTCATGGGCGAAGACGTGCTGGCAGCTTACGTGGGGGACATCCCGGACAACACCGACAACAACCCGGTTCTGGAGTTCACGCCGGCCATGGCCTACTTCCTGGCCGACGCGTACCGTCTCCGAAACGTTTTCGACTTCCGAGACGCCAGGGAGAGCATCCTGCCCTGGTTGGTGAACATGGGGGAGACGGAGGAGGAGGTTGCGGCGGTGACGGAAGCCATCGAGAGGCGTTACGAGGCGGTGGGCTATTCCATCAACGGTGATATCGCCCTTGTATTGGGTGAGCGGGAGCGAGCAGTTGAGGAGTACAATCAGGCGCTGACCGTCGATCCCCTGGAGAAGAACTGGCTGACAGCCACCTCGGGGTCGGAGGCGCCTCGGAGGTAGGCTGGCGTGGGGAAGATCCGGATTCGGGCCTGCACCCCTTCAGCGAGTGGTGACCAAAATAGCTCCCGAGTCGTGGTTTGTGCCGAAACGGTTCGTGGCGTCGGACGGGCTCAGGTATTGCATTTCGGCCACGGCGTCGGCCCGCAGTCGGCGCAGTTCCTCGAGAGTGCCTACTCGCACCCCATCCAGATACACTACGGGCCCGGCCCGGTCAGAGCCCATCGCAGATGTTGCGCCAGCACGGAGCGCCCGGGGGCGGAGCCACTGGGGCCGGGCGTACTCCACAACCTCGTAGGCGGTGAGGGCCGACACTTCAGCGATCTGGTCGGCCGTCAGCCTGTTGCTGGAACTCCGGGAGCCGGTGGATCCGCTGGTAGCGCAGCTGCTCAGGATCAAGGCCAAGCCGAAGGCAAAAAGCGGAAGAAGGGCGTAGTTTTTCATAGCCACTCCTGGGTTGAATGGGACAAAGGCCAAGGTACCATAGCCGCACTGGCACATCAATCAACCGCTTCGTGCCGAACTCGTGTGTGGGCAAAAAAACCACCCCCACCGCATCTGCGGTGGGGGTGGGAAAAGTTTGAAGTTGTCCGGGGCGTCAGCTTCCGTCGATGGTTCCCGCTGCCGCTTCGGTGCAGGTGAAGTTGGGATTCACCCGGCACTCCCCGGCCGGGACCGGCATGCAGGAATCCCGCCTCGGCTCACCCGGCCAAACCACTGTTCCTCCGTTCAGGAAGGGGTGGTCCCAGCGATGCAGGTCCCAGAGCCTGCGACCCTCGAGCCAGAGGGTCAGCATACGCTCACCGTCAAGGATCGACCAGGCGTCGTCGTAGGCATTGGGATACTCCAGCGCCCCCGCCGAGGCGGGCTGAACGATGGGATCCAGGCCCCAGATGGCCCGAAGTCGGTTGATGTGAGTGGTGAACTCGCCGAGATTGCCGTTTCGAAGGGCTGCCTCGGCTTGGATCAGCCGGGCCTCCGCCCCGGTCAGGATGGGGATTTCGCTCCCGGGCAGGTTAAACTTTTCCTGCCGCCACATGACGGTCACGCCGTCGGCCCCCACGGCATTGGGACAGCCGCCGAGCTCACAGTTGGTGATGGGTGCCCGGGGGTCCCAGTCCGGACTGAAGGATCCGGCGTACGTGTTATACGCCGACATCTCATGCCGGTCGTGGGTCTCATCGTAAAGCTCGTTTTCGTTGTCGCTCTGGTCGTAGTACGCTTCGACCAGCAGATCATCGTCGACCAGGGCGGCCTCCGCCGCCGCTTGATCCCATTGCCCCAGGCCCGCGTAGGCTGAGGCCAACCCGGCATGGGCGGCCATCGCCCACTCACCTCCGTAGGAGAGGGCCCGGTTGAAGGCTGCTGCCGCCGAATCGAAGGCTACAGACCTGGGTTGAAGGTTTCCGTACTCACCTTCATCAGAGTAAACGACCTGGCAGTGATTCTCCCCCAGTGTCCTGTGGGCAACACCCTGGAGCACCCACGCCCGGGCGATATGGTGTTCGTAGTCGACTCCGGTGAGATCCATTTGGTTCAGGATCCGGTCGACGTGGAGCTCGGCCATCCAGATTGCCTCATGAGCCTGCTCCCAGGCGCCGTTCACCTCGTCCTGCGCTGCCCACCCGACACGGAAGTACCCGGTATCGGCGTAGCTGCCCGATCCGGCCAGCTCGTCGGAGAGCCGGGCGACGTCAAACGGAAAGTTGTCCATAAAGTCCGAGACGTCCGCTGAGAGCCCCGTGAGGAGGATGGGGATCATGTTGGGGTCGTTGAGATCCGAGTCCAGGGTTTGGCCCGGGTTCGAAACGTCAAAAATGTCTCCGCATCCTGCCGTGAGGAAAAAGAGCGCAACAAGTGGCGCCCAGATCCCGCGGCGGATCATGCATGCGATTCTCATCATCATATCTCCGTTCGCGGGTTAGAAGTTCACGGTGGCGCTGAACATGAACACGCGTGGTATCGGGAGTCCGTAGTATTCCCGGCTAGTGGAGTACCAACCCCCAGTTGGGCCGGTATAGCCATGGGTCTCCGGATCGTGGTTGTATTCTTTGGTCCAATACCAGAGGTTCCGCCCCTGCAGTCGCAACGTCATTCCAGAGATGCTGCTTGGAATTAAGCTCTCGGGCATCCGGTAGCTGAGGGCAAGCGAGCGGATTCTGAAGAAGTCACCGGCCATAGTCCATGGACCGTAATTGGCGTCCCGATAGCTGCACTTGGCCAGTTCCGCGGCGGTGTAATTGGCCTCGTTGGCCCTGTCCGCGTAAACGGCGTCGATGACGTCCTGGCAGGGGGCATAGAAGCGCCGGCGTATGTTCTGCCGGGCTGTTCCGTTTTGCTTGATATGGCCACCCTGGTACTCCCCTAGGCCTTCCAGCGTGAGGTTTCCGAAGAAGGTGAGTCTCGGGGTGATGCCAAAGGTGGTGGTGGGTCTCGGCGTACCCAGGTAACAGTCCTCGAAATTCGGTCGCTCATCCATGGCATCGGGGTTTGTCACGCAATCCCCGAACAGGGCGCTCACCGGGCGACCCTGGAGGCGCTCGTCGGTGACGGGGCCAAGGGAGACCACTTCGTCGTTGCCGTGGTAGAAGGTGCCACCCAGGTCGAAGGAAATATCGGAGGTGGTGACCAGGCTGGCGTTGGCTGTGAACTCGAAGCCGACGTTCTCGACCTTGCCGAGATTGGTGAGGATGGCCTGCTCGGTGCCGATGGAAGCCGGGCGGTCCAGCCGCAGGAGCGCGTCCCTGGTTTGTTGGTGGAAGTAGGTGAAATCCAGGCTCAGGCGGCCCTCAAAGAGAGAGGCCTCGAACCCACCCTCGATCTCCCGTGTCCGCTCCGGGCCCACGTCCTCGTTGCCCAGCTCGGAAAGGATGAGACCGGGTTGGCCGTCGTCACCGGCGTCGGCGGTCCAGGTCCGGTTGGAGGCAAAGGGCGCCGGCGCCCGCCCCGACTCACCTAAAGCAAAGCGGAGCTTCATGGTCTCCCACCAGCCGGGCCAGAAATTGTGGTCCGAGATGGTGTAGGCCGCCTGGGCTTTTGGATAGAAGGCCAGGCCAAAGTTCTCGCCGAAGGTGCTGAAGCCGTCCCAGCGGGCACCCAAGGTTACGAAGAAGCGGTCATTCCATCCAAACTGTTCCTGGAGGAAGAATCCGCCGCTGGCGGTCCGGACCCAAGACTCGTTGGCCTCGGTGTAGGTTCCCGATTCCACGAGCTTCTCTCCGGGTCCTGCGAAATTCTCGCCGAAGCCGTAAACGCCCCAGCTGAACTCGTCGTAGTACTGGGCTCCCCAGGACAGGTTGGAGGAAAGGTCGGAACCGAGGAACGGAACCCGGAGGTCCGTGGTCCAGGACCCGGCGTAGTCCGCGGTGATGTTTCGGTCGAGTTCCAAATCGTTTTGGCGGTCCCCTTCAGGCTTGTAGAAGAACCCCCAGGGCCGCTCTTCCGTGTAGTCTGCACTCTGATAGTCCAGCCCAACGTTCAGCCGGTGGTTCATGCTCGCCGAGGGAGACCACTGGATATTGATGCCGGTAATGAAGTGGTCGATCTGCTGCCGAAGATTCATGCCCAGGACTGCCGAGTCGTCATGTCCGGGCGAGTAATCCCTCTCCCACCGCATGACGTTCAGGATGAGACCCTCGGCGTTGTTTCCGTCGGGGACGAAGGTGATATCCCGCCGGGTGAACATGTTGTTGGATCGGATGGAGAAGCCGTTGAAAGGTTCGAACCGGAAGTTCCCCCGGAGGCTCATGGTCGTGGCCCCTTGCGGTTCGATGTTCCCTCGTTGGTCTTCGACGTTAGCCGAAAAGAAATACGGCACGTCCGTACCGCCCTGTACCGCGAAGTCGTACTGCTGGACATAGCCCTTCCTGAGCCAGGAGCCGCTCTCGGGACAGCCAGGGTCCATGCTGCAGTCGTTCATGTGGAGTCCGGTGGGGTCCTCTTTGGGACCCACATGCCCGATCTCAGAGAAGCCCTGGGAGGTGGAGAACGTCCACCGGGCGGCGCCACCCCCGCCGCTTTTGGTGAAGACCTGAATTACGCCGCCGGCAGCCTCAGTGCCGTAAAGCGTGGTAGCTGCGGCGCCCTTGATGATCTCGATGCGTTCGATGGTGTTGGGGTCCAGGTTGTCGAAAGAGCCGGCCCTGGTGTTGGCTTCACCGGAGTCCCCATAGTAGCTCGTTTCCATCCGGACGCCGTCCACGTAGATGAGGGGCCGGTTCCCACCGGGCCCACCCAGGGTGTTCACACCTCGGAGCATGATTTCGGATCCGCTTCCGGCGTTGCCGCCCATGCTTGTGACGGTCAACCCGGCAGTTCGGCCCTGGAGCACGTCGGTCACGGAGGTGATGGGCTGGGCTTCGAGGTCGTCGGAGGTGATGACCCCCACCGTGTTCCCGATCTCACGTCTCCGGGCTGAGCCGGCCGTTCCGGTGACCACCAGTTCGTCGAGGTTGATGGCCTCGGTTCTGAGGGCGAAGTCCGCCACGGCCGTCTCACCAGCTCCCACCGTCACCTGCATGGACTGCAACGCGAAGCCCAAGCGGGTCACCTCGATGGTGTGGGTGCCTACAGGGACGTTCAGCAACAGGTACCGTCCCTGGGGGTTGGCCATGGTGCCGGCGGTTGTCCCCTGGATCACGATCTGGGCGCCCCCGAGGGGTTCGCCGGTGTTCGCATTGGTGATTCGGCCCGCCACCTGACCTGTGGTTTGGGCCGCCAATGGGAGTGTGGTAAGGAAGAGGAGTAGGACGCTTGCCAGCATCCCAATCCCGTTTCGAACTGTGGTACGGGACCTCATGGCAACACTCCTGTTTGAGTGGAGAAAGACAGGATTTGACGCAATCACACAGCTGCCGCTCGCCGAAAAAACAGGCGGCTTCGGGACTTGCCGCGATTGCTGGTCAATTCCACAAAGTCAGAATACGTTGGCTATGGCAGATTCTCAATGGGTTAGGAATAGCCCTGACCCATTGACCAACTCACCTTGCCGGGAGCTTGTGCCCTTGGAGCCTCTTCTGCAATCTTCTTTTTAGAGTTTGATAATGACGACCAACCGGGTGTCGGACCATGAGAATCCGTTTCTTTCCAGTTTTCGTGCTCGCCATGTTCTCCTCTGGAGCCTGCTACCGGTACGTGCCGATTGGGCAGTACCAGGCACCCCCAGGATCCGAAGTCAGGGTGGTCCTGACCATGGACGGTGAGGACGAGATCAGGGGCACTCTTGGCCCCGGCATTTTCTCTCTGGACGGGCCGCTGGTACGATGGGATTCGGAGGGCCTCGACCTCCAGACCGATCTCTCGATTAGCCGGGAGGGGTATCCGGCCACGACTTTGACCGAGACGATTCAACTCCAACCCCACCATGTTGCCAGGGTGGAACTCAAGGAGTTGGATGGCCGAAGGACGGCGTTTTTCACGGCAGGGGTAGTTGGGGCGGCGGCTGCGGCCATCATTGCTCCCAGCCTGATCGGGGGTGATTCTGAAGAATCGGGAGAGGGCGACGATCCAGGTCCAGA